>NZ_DBHKZA010000050.1:39576-48021 GCF_057314935.1 Achromobacter sp. | reverse complement strand
TCGGTGATCGAGGCGCGCAAGTCGGTGTGCTGGTCGCTGCTGTTCATCCTGCTGCTGTATTTCATGGCGCCCGCGCTGGCCCTATTGGTCAAGTACGAGGTCTATACGCAGGTCGTGGGGTCGAATTTTCTGAGCCTGCCCAATTGGGTACACGCCTGGAGCGCGGTCGACAGCAACCTGCTGGACGTCACCGACATCAACCGCGACGGCGTCGTGCAGCTAAGCGAAATCAGCATGGGCGCCGACGTTGTAGTGCTTGCCATGCCTGAGATCGGCGGGCTGCCCTACGTGATTTCAGGCCTGGTGGCCGCTGGCGGGCTGGCGGCCGCGCTATCCACCGCCGACGGCCTGTTGCTGACCTTGTCCAATTCCCTGTCGCACGACATGTGGTACCGGATGGTGTCGCCGCGCATGTCGGCCGCGCGCCGGGTAATGGTGTCGAAAATCCTGTTGCTGGTGGTGGCGTTCGGCGCGGCCTGGGTGGCGGCGCGCAAGCCAGCCGATATTCTGTTTATGGTGTCCGCCGCGTTTTCGTTTGCAGCGTCGTCCTTCTTTCCCGCGCTGGTCATGGGCGTATTCTGGCGCCGCGCCAACAAGTGGGGCGCCACCTTGGGCATGGCGGCAGGCTTGGCGGTGACCTTCGCCTACATGACGCACACGCATCCGTGGCTGCGCGAATGGGTGTTGGGCATTTCACGCACGCAACCGGTCGACCTGTGGTGGGGCATCCAGCCTATCGCGGCCGGCATATTCGGCGCGCCCGTGGCATTTCTCACGATCATCGTGGTGTCGCTGCTGACGCCGCCGCCTGACCGCGCGACGCTGGCGCTGGTGGATTATCTGCGCCACCCGGGGGCACCTCGCCCGCCGGCCGAAAACACCTAAGGCGTGCCGCAGGCGTCGGTCTTGCGATTGTCCGGATCGGTGCAGGCCGCCCACACGGCGCCGGGCATGGCTTGCAGCAAGGTATACGTCTGGCCCGGCGCCCATAGCCATTGCACACTGCCTGGCGTCTGGCCGGCGGCTTCCCAGACGCGCTGCTTCTGCGCGGCGGTCAGGGCGAACCGGCCGCCGTTGCCGCTGTTGCCGTTGGCCAGCACCTGGGCGGGGTCGCGCTTGGCGGCGTAGATGTCGCGGCCGCCCTTGCCGGGCGCGGACTGCACGATGGCCCAGTCATAGTGGTACGAATCCAGCGCGGGCGGCTTCCAGGCCGGGCCGGGCAACACCAGCACGGCGTATTCGCTTGGTATCTCGCGATAGGGGAGGCCTAGCGCAGGGCCGTCTTCCGCCCACCCGGTGCGTTGGCGCAGATAGCGTTGCGTGGCGCGGCCCCGGCCGTCATAGGTCACGACCTGGGACGCCTTCCCGGCATTGTCTTGATAGGCGATGACGCGCAGCAGCCGGCCTGCCGCGTCATGCACGTAGCGGGTCATCGGTTGGGAAGGGGAGGCGCAAGCGACGGCGCCCAACTCGGCGAGCCAACCGTGTTCGTCATAGCGCAGGCAGTGGCGTACCGGCGGGTTCGGGCGGCCGTCGGCCGCACGGGAGCGCTCCTCAAAGCCGGTCAAGCGGTCGCCTTCGCCATAGTAGTAGCGCGTTTCCGAGTCGGGCCGTGGCAGGTCGGCCTTGCCGGATTCACGGGCCGCCTCCACCGCGTTGGCGCTGTAGCGCGCGATGCCGCACAAGTGCCGGCGGCCGTCGGCGCCGGTTTCGAAGCGCAGCATCGCAAGGCCGATGCGCGCGTCCGGCGCGGCAGCGTACACCGACCAGTCCACGCGTTCGGCCCAGATGACAGGCGTGGCGCGTGCGCCGGTCTCCACCGTGGCGGCAGCCTGCCAGGACGGGATGCGCGAACCGTCCAGCGCCAGCAAGGTGTTGGTGCCGTCCAGCGAGATGTCGGCCACGACGGTCTGCCGCTGCGCGGACGCCGCCAGCGGTTCACACAGCGCGTTGGCCAGCCCGGGCGCCATCGACAGGCCCGTCAGCGCCAGCAGGCGCAGGGCGGATTCAACGCGTGGCATTGTGCAGGTAGACGATCAACCCCCAGAGTTCGCTGCTGACGCCACCCAGGCGCAGCGCGCCGGCATGCGTGTCCATCAGCAGGAACGGGTAGGCATTGCGTTCCAGCTTGCCGGGGGGCGGCAGCCGGTACGGCGTGAAATGCTTGTCCGACAGCAGATAGGTATTGGTCATGTCGCCTACGTCCACATGCAGGTACCAGACGGTCAGGTCCGCGGCGTTGAGCGCCGGGTCCGTTTCCGGGTACAGGCCGCCCTGGCCGGCGGGGATGCCGCTGTCCAGCACGCCCAGGAAGATCGCGCGCGGGCCCATCTGCGGGAAATAGGCGCCGTCGTCGCCGCGCCGCGCAAAGCTCTGGCGGACGAATGCCGCTGCGCGCGATCCGGGCACCACCGAGCGGGCGAACATGGCGTCCAGTTCGGTTTCGGACAACGGGCGCCGCGATGTGGAAAAGCGCTCCAGGTCCTGTTTGAAATCCGTCAGCCAAGCCCGGTAGCGCGCGAGTTCCGCGGCGCGGTTGAATTCCTGCGACCAGGCGTTGCCGGCCGGCAGGAGGGTGAGGCAACTCAGGCACAGCCAAGCCGCCAGCCAACGGCGAACGCAAGACGCAGCCGGTGGCGCGACGGGGCGGCTCAATGCGAGACGGATTTCGAAAACACGTTCATCACCACCACGCCGGCGATGATGAGGCCGATGCCGATCAACGCCGGCGTGTCCAGGTGCTGCTTGAACAGCACTGCGCCCACGATCGAGATCAGTACGATGCCTACCCCGGACCAGATGGCGTAGGCGATGCCCACCGGGATCTCGCGCAGCGTCAGCGACAGGAAGTAGAAGGAGACCAGGTAGCCCGTCACGGTGATGAGGGACGGCACCAGGCGGGTGAAGCCTTCGGAGCCCTTCAGGGCGCTGGTGGCGAAGATCTCGGCGATGATCGCCACACCCAGGTAGAGCCATTTCATTTGCGCATTCCTTCGGATTGCCGCAACAGCACCAGCAGCGCGCCTGCGCCGCCTTCGCGTTCGGGCGCCTCGGAAAACGCCAGGACTTCATGCTTTTGCACCAGCCAGGTGCGGGCCTTGTCTTTCAGCACCGGTTCCAGCCCTTGCGAGCCATAGCCCTTGCCGTGCACGACGCGCACGCAGCGGATGCCGTGTTCCTGGCATTCGTCCAGGAAGGACAGCAGCGCGTGGCGGGCCTGTTCGACGCGCAGGCCGTGCAGGTCCAGTTCCGCGCCCGCGCGCCACTGGCCGCGGCGCAGGTTGCGGGCGGTGTCAGGCGCCGCATCGCTGCGCACGAAAGCAGTGCCGCCTTCGGACAAGAGATGCGTGATTTCGCCGCCGTCGGATACGCCGGCGTCTGCGCGCGACGGGGTTTCGCCCAGCGCATTGGCGCGGCGCAGCGCCGGGGCGGGTTCCGCCACGGGCTTGTGCTCAACGCGGGCTGCCGCCTTGATCGGCGTGACGGACTTCATCGTGCGCTGGAAAGCGGCCATGTCGTCCAACGGCGCGCTTTCCGGCTTCTTCAGCACCGCGACCCGCTTGGCGAGCGCTTCGCGTTCGCGCTCGGCCTGCAGGTCTTTCTTCAGGCGTTTCAGGTCGGCCAGGCCGACCTTACTGCCCCGCATTCTCCAACCACCGTTGGGCGTCCAGGGCAGCCATGCAGCCCGTGCCGGCGCTGGTGATGGCCTGGCGGTAGACGTGGTCCTGGACGTCGCCCGCGGCGAACACGCCCGGAACGGAGGTCATGGTCGCCATGCCGGACAGGCCGCTCTTGGTGACGATGTAGCCGTCCTTCATTTCCAGCTGGCCCTGGAAGATTTCCGTATTCGGCTGATGGCCGATGGCGATGAAGGCGCCGGTGACCGGCATGTCTTCGGTGACGCCAGTGTCCACGTGGCGTACGCGCACGCCAGTTACACCGCTGTCGTCGCCCAGCACTTCTTCCAGCGTGTGGAACGTCTTCAGCGCCATGTTGCCGTTCTCGACCTTGGCCATCATCTTGTCGACCAGGATCGGTTCGGCGCGGAATTTGTCGCGGCGATGGATCAGGGTGACCTTGCGGCAGATGTTCGACAGGTACAGGGCTTCCTCGACGGCGGTGTTGCCGCCGCCCACCACGACCACGTCCTGGTTACGGTAGAAGAAACCGTCGCAGGTGGCGCAGCCGGACACGCCGCGGCCCATGAAGGACTGCTCGGACGGCAGGCCCAGGTATTTGGCCGAGGCGCCGGTGGCGATGATGAGGGCGTCGCAGGTGTAAATCTTGCCGGTGTCGCCGGTCAGCGTGAACGGGCGCTTGGACAGGTCGACCTTCGCGATGTGGTCGAACAGCATTTCGGTATTGAAGCGTTCAGCATGCTTCTGGAAGCGCTGCATCAGGTCCGGACCCTGCACGCCATCCGCGTCGGCCGGCCAATTGTCGACATCCGTAGTGGTCATGAGCTGGCCGCCTTGGGCCAGACCTGTAACAAGAACAGGGCTCAGATTGGCGCGTGCCGCATAGACGGCCGCCGTGTAACCGGCAGGGCCGGAACCGAGTATCAAAACTTTAGCGTGCGTAGGCGTGGACATGGGCGGGTATCTTTAGGTTAACGCCCAATTATAATGAGCCGCATGCCGCGTATCTCGACTGCTTCTCCGCGCGCCTCGCGCAACACCCGCAACGGGCCTTCGCCGCTACAAACGCGTATTTCCGCGTTGCTGCGCGAAGCCCGCTGGATCCTATTTGCCGCCCTGGCGGCCTGGCTCACCCTGGTGCTGGCCACCTGGAGCGCGTCCGACCCTGGCTGGTCGCACTCCGTGCCCGGCGACGTCGTGCGCAACCACGGGGGACGGCTGGGCGCCTATCTGGCGGACATCCTCCTTTATCTCTTCGGCTTCTCGGCCTGGTGGTGGGTCGTCCTGCTGCTGCACCGGGTGCGCGCGGGCTACCGGCGGCTGGCCAGCCAGCTTAAGGTAACTAATGGTAAGCAACCGGAAGTGCTGCCGCGCGTCCACTGGGAAGAGGGCATCGGCTTCTTCCTGCTGCTGCTGGGCTCGCTGGGCATGGAAGCCCTGCGCCTGGCCAGCCGCGGCACGCATCTGCCCGGCGCCTCCGAGACCGCCAGCGGCGCAGGCGGCGTCATCGGCCACACGCTGGCCGACCTGATCAGCCGCAGCATCGGTTTTACCGGCAGCACGCTGGCCTTCCTGGTCATGCTGGCTATCGGCTTGAGCCTGTTCTTCTCGTTCTCGTGGCTGGCCGTGGCCGAACGCGTGGGTTCCTGGATGGAAGGCCTGATCCGCCGCGTCCGCAATTCCTACGCCGCCCGCGAAGACCGCAAGGTCGGCCAGGTGGCCAAGGCCGTGCGTACCGAACAGGTCGAGGCCAAGCAGGAAAAACTGGTGCACGAGCAGCCGGTGCGCATCGAGCCCGCCATTACCGTCGTGCCCAAGTCCGAACGCGTCGAAAAGGAAAAGCAGCAGTCGCTGTTCTTCGCGCCTGCGGGCGGCACCGAAGGCGACCTGCCGGCCATCAGCCTGCTGGACCCGCCACTGACCAATCAGGAAACGGTGTCGGCCGAAACCATCGAATTCACGTCGCGCCTGATCGAGAAGAAGCTGGCCGACTTCGGCGTGTCCGTCACCGTGGTGGCGGCGCAGGCCGGCCCGGTCATCACGCGCTATGAAATCGAACCGGCCACCGGCGTGAAGGGCAGCCAGATCGTCAACCTGGCCAAGGACCTGGCGCGCGCGCTGAGCCTGGTCAGCATCCGGGTGGTGGAAACCATTCCCGGCAAGAACCTGATGGGCCTGGAACTGCCCAACCCGCGCCGTCAGATGGTGCGCCTGTCCGAAATCCTCGGTTCACAGACCTACCACGCCAGCCATTCGGTGGTGACGATGGCGTTGGGCAAGGACATCGCCGGCAACCCGGTCGTGGCCGACCTGGCCAAGATGCCCCACCTGCTGGTGGCGGGTACGACGGGTTCGGGCAAGTCCGTGGGGATCAACGCCATGATCCTGTCCTTGCTGTACAAGGCCGACGCGTCCCACACCCGCCTGATCCTGATCGACCCGAAGATGCTGGAAATGAGCGTCTACGAGGGCATTCCGCACTTGCTGGCGCCGGTCGTGACCGACATGCGCCAGGCGTCCAACGCGCTGAACTGGTGCGTGGGCGAAATGGAAAAGCGCTACCGCCTCATGAGCAAGATGGGGGTGCGTAACCTGGCGGGCTACAACACCAAGATCCGGGACGCCATCAAGCGCGAAGAGCCCATCCCGAACCCGTTCTCGCTCACGCCCGATGCGCCCGAACCGCTGTCGCCGCTGCCCACCATCGTGGTGGTCATCGACGAGCTGGCCGACCTGATGATGGTGGTGGGCAAGAAGATCGAAGAGCTGATCGCCCGCCTGGCGCAGAAGGCGCGCGCCGCCGGCATCCACCTGATCCTGGCGACGCAGCGTCCCAGCGTGGACGTCATCACGGGCCTGATCAAGGCCAACATCCCCACGCGCATTGCGTTCCAGGTGTCGTCCAAGATCGACTCCCGCACCATTCTTGACCAGATGGGCGCCGAAACCCTGCTGGGCCAGGGCGATATGCTCTACATGCCGCCGGGCACCGGCTTGCCGGTGCGCGTGCACGGCGCGTTCTGCAGCGACGATGAAGTGCACCGCGTGGTGGAAAGCCTGAAGGCGCAGGGCGAACCCAACTACATCGAAGGCCTGCTGGAAGGCGGGGTCGAGGGCGACAACGGCGAGGGCGCCAGCAGCGTCACCGGCATCGGCGGCGACGCCGAGTCCGACCCGATGTACGACCAGGCGTGCGAAGTGGTGCTCAAGCACCGCCGCGCCTCGATTTCGCTGGTGCAGCGTCACCTGCGCATCGGTTACAACCGCGCGGCCCGGTTACTCGAGCAAATGGAGCAATCGGGTATGGTGTCGGCGATGCAATCCAATGGCAACCGGGAAATCCTGGTCCCTGCCGCAGCCGCCGCCCGAGAGGAAGCATGATGAAGACGTTTCGCCGCCTGGCCATCGCCACCGCCTTGAGTCTGGCGCCCGCCCTGGTGTTCGCCGCCAGCGCGCAAGAGCAGTTGAAGGCGTTCGTCTCTTCCGTGACGGCGGCCACCGGGTCGTTCTCGCAATACACGGTGAACAACCAGGGCCGCACGCAACCTGCGCAGACCGGCGTGTTTTCGTTCCAGCGCCCCGGCAAGTTCAAATGGGCGGTGCAAAAGCCGTACGAACAGCTCGTCATCTCCGACGGCCGCACGGTCTTCCAGTTCGATCCGGATCTGGCGCAAGTGACCGAGCGCAAGGTGGATGCCGCCATCGGCACGTCGCCTGCCGCGATCCTGTTTGGCTCGGGGTCGCTCGAGCAATCGTTCGACGTATCGGCGCTGCCGGCCAAGGATGGCGTGGAGTGGCTGCGCGCCAAACCGCGCACGGCGGACGCCGGTTTTTCGCGCGTGGACATCGGCATGAAGGACAACCTGCCGGTGCGCGTCGAACTCCTGGATTCCTTCGGCCAGACGACGCGCGTCGATCTGTCGGCGATCGCGGCCAACCCGTCGCTGTCCGCCAAGGAATTCCAATTCACGGCGCCCAAGGGCGTCGATGTGGTGAAGATGTAAAAAATGGCCCGGTTGATCACCGGGCCATTTTCATTGCGGGCTGCCGATCAAGGACGCGCCATCAAGGCCGCTTGTACGCCACGCAATCGATCTCGACCTTGGCGTCCACCATCAGGCTGGACTGCACGCAGGCGCGGGCGGGCGGGTTTTCGCCGAAGTACTCCTTGAACACCTTGTTGAACGACGGGAAGTCGCGGGCGTCGTCCAGCCACACGCCGCAGCGCACCACGTGTTCCGGGCCATAGCCGGCTTCCTTCAGGATGGCCAGCAGTTGCTGGATGGCCTTGTGGCATTGCGCCACGGTTCCGCCTTCGATCACCTCGCCGTTTTCCATCGGCACCTGGCCGGACACGTGCAGCCAGCCGTCGGCGGCGACCGCACGCGCGAACGGCATGTGCGAACCGCCCTGGCCGGTACCGCCGGCGACGCCGTAGCGGGTGATGCCGTTCTTGTCGGGGGTGGGGACATTGCTCATGGGGAGGCTCCTATTGGGATTGGATTGATGCGGGAGAGCGGGAAGACGCTGCCGCGAAGCTTGCGCGCAGGTCGCCGTTGCGCGGCAGCCAGCGGCCGGCGCGGTCGCCGGTGGGTTGTCCCTGGTGGTACGACAGGACGCCATTGACCCAGACGGCTTCGATGCCGGCCGCGGTCTGCACCGGCGCGGCGAAGGTGGCGCGGTCGATGACCGTGTCCGGATTGAACAGCACCAGGTCCGCGTGATACCCCTCGCGTACCAGGCCGCGGTCGGCCAGGCCGAAGCGGGCGGCGGACAAGCCCGTCATCTTGTGCACGGCCTGGATCAA
>NZ_DBHKZA010000050.1:0-39476 GCF_057314935.1 Achromobacter sp. | reverse complement strand
GGATAGCAGTCGCAGCCCACGTGCTGCAGGCGGCCTGCGTTTTCCAGCTTGAACAGCACTTCCTTCGTGCGGCCCCAGTTGCCGGCGCCGGCGCATTTCAGGTGCGACACCACCACCGGCACGCGGGCGTGCAGGGCGATGTCGAACGCTTCCTGCATGGCCTCGAGGATGGCGGCGAACTCGGACCGCAGGTGCGTGGTGTAGAGCGCGCCGAATTCGTCCAGCGCTTCGGCCAGCAGTTTGACTTCGGCCGTGTCGGCCTCGAAGGCGGAGGCGTAGGCCAGGCCCGTGCTCAGGCCGATCGCCCCGTGCGCCAGCGCCTCGCGCAATTGCTCGCGCATGGCCAGCACCTCGGCCTGCGTGGCGGCGCGGTCCAGGCGGTCCATGTGATTGCTGCGCAGAGCGGTGTGACCCACCAGCGCGGCCACGTTCACCGCAGGCCGCGCCGCTTCGATGGCGCGCGTGTAGTCGGCGAACGTGGGGTAGTTGAAATCTTCTCGGCCGCCCAGCAGGTTCATCGGGTCCGGGGGCTCGGCGCGCAGCGACACGGGCGAGGCGCTGATGCCGCAATTACCCACCACCACGGTGGTCACGCCTTGGGACAGCTTGGGCAGCATGCCCGGCGTGCGGATGACGTTGGTGTCGTCATGCGTGTGCACGTCGATGAAGCCGGGGGCCAGCGCCAGGTCCGTGCCGTCGATGAGGTGGCGGGCCTGCGCGCCGGGCAGTGCGCCGATGGCGGCGATGCGGCCATCGGCCAGCGCCACGCTGGCGCGGGTTTCGGCGCCGCCGGTGCCGTCCAGGATTCGGACGTTGCCAATGAGGGTGTCGTACATCTTGGGTTCCAGGTTCAATCGCCCAGCGGCAAACGGTTCGGGCCGCCGCGGTGCTCGTCCAGCGCCAGCTTGATGCGGCGCAGGCGTTCGCGGTTTTCCTCTTGGTTCAGCATGGCCAGTTCGGTCGACAGCAGGTCGATGGCCAGCATCATCGCGTAGCGCGATGCCGAGGGTTTGTAGATGAAGTCGGTTTCGTCCGTGCGGATCGGCAGCACCACGTCGGCCAGCTTGGCCAGTTCGGAGGTGGCGTCGGTGATGGCGACGATGCGGGCGCGGTATTGCTTGACGATGCGGGCGGCGCCGACGATTTCGGGCGTCAGGCCGGAGGCCGACAGGATCAGCACGGCATCGCGCTCGTCCAGGGTGGCGGCCACCATGCGCAGCAGCACCGCGTCGCTGTAGACGGCAATGGGGTAGCCAAGACGCACCAGGCGCGACTGCACTTCCTGCGCCAGCACGGCGGACGCGCCGCCCATGCCAAATACGTAGATCATGCGCGCGCCGTCGACGATGGACGATGCCTGCTCGAACAGCTGCTCGGTGAAGGTGGGCAGATGCGCGCGCAGCGTGCTTTCGATATCGGCGTAGATCCGGGCGTAGAAGGTGCTTTCCTCGGCCGGTGCGCTGGGGTCCAGGAAGCGGCTGCCCACCGTGCTCGCCTGCGCCAGCTTCATCTTCAGGTCGCGGGTGTCTTCGCAGCCCACCGTGCGAGCAAAGCGCGAGATGGTGGCGATGCTGACGCCCGCCTTCGTTGCCAGCTGGTCGACCGTGGCGCTGGCGCCCCACATGATGTCGTCCAGGATGGCGTCGGCGACCTTGCGTTCAGTCACGCTCAATGCGTCCCGCCGACTGCGTATCTGGAAGACGATGTCGCGGATGATGTTCATGTGGGGTTCCTGGATCAGATCGGGGCGGGGCAAAGGCTAGGCCAGCTCGGGGTCGTCGATGCGCGAACAGGCCACGAAGTGGCCCGGGCCCACGCTGACGGCCTGCGCTTCGATTGTTGCGCAGGCGTCGATGGCGTGCGGGCAACGCGTGCGGAACACGCAGCCGGATGGCGGATTGACCGGGCTGGGGATATCGCCTTTAAGCAGAATACGCGAACGCGGCGCGCGCGGATCCGGCACGGGCGCCGCGGACAGCAGCGCACGGGTATAGGGGTGGCGCGGCCGGGCGTAGACCTCGCTGGTGGGGCCGCGTTCCATGACGCGGCCCAGGTACATCACGACCACCTCGTCGCACAGGTAGTCGACGACGGCCAGGTCATGGGCGACGAACAGCATGGTCAGGCCCAGGTCGCGTTGCAGGTCCTGCAGCAGGTTCAGCACCTGCGCCTGCACCGACACGTCCAGCGCCGATACGGGTTCGTCCGCCACGATGAAGTCGGGTTCCACCGCCAGCGCCCGGGCGATGCCGATGCGTTGGCGCTGGCCGCCCGAGAACTCGTGCGGGTAACGGCGGCTGTGGTCGGCGTTCAGGCCCACGCGCTCCAGCAGCTCGCCGATCCGGGCCGAACGGCGGTGCTGCGCCAGCCGGTGCGTGTCCAGCGCCTCGCCCAGGATCTCGGCCACCGTCATGCGGGGGTTGAGGCTGGCGTACGGGTCCTGGAACACGATCTGCATGCGGCGGCGCCACGGCAGCATCTGCTTTTCGTTCAGCTTGGTGATGTCGTGGCCGTCGAACAGGATGCGGCCGGCGGTCGGCGCGAACAGGCGCAATAGCGCCCGGCCAGTAGTGGTCTTGCCCGATCCCGATTCGCCCACCAGGCCCACGATGGTGTTTCTGGGCACGTCGAAGCTGACGCCGTCCACGGCCCGCACCACGGGCGCGTGGCGCGCCTGCGAGGTCGGGAAGTGGACTTTCAGGTCTTCAATGCGGACCAGCGGATCTTCGGCGCGCACGCTCACTTGGGGGCTCGTCATATCGGTTTCACCTTGATGCAGCGCGCGCGGTGCTCGGGCTGCACGGCAATCAGTTCGGGCACGGCGGCGCGGCAGTCGTCGGCGGCCAGTTCGCAGCGCGGCGCGAACGTGCAGCCCGCCGGCAGCGACAGCACGCTGGGGACGTTGCCGGGGATCGCGCGCAAGCGTTCGCCCGAGGCCAGCAAGGCGGCGGTGGGCAGACAGGACAACAGGCCGCGGGTATAGGGGTGCGTGGGTTTTTCGAACAGGTCGTAGACCCCCGCGTCTTCCACCACGCGCCCGGCGTACATGACGGCCACGCGGTGCGCGATCTCGGCCACCACGCCCAGGTTGTGGGTGATGAACAGGATGCTCATGTTCATCTCTTTCTGCAGCCGGCGCAGCAGGTCCAGGATCTGGGCCTGCACGGTCACGTCCAGCGCGGTGGTGGGCTCGTCGGCGATCAGCACCGCCGGGTTGCAGGCCAGCGCCAGCGCGATCATCACCCGTTGGCGCATGCCGCCCGACATCTGGTGCGGATACTCGTTCACGCGGCGGTCGGCCGCTGGGATCTCCACGCGTTCCAGCATGTCGCGGGCGCGCCGGATCGCCGAAGCGTAAGAGCCGCCTTCATGCTGCAGCACGGCCTCGGCGATCTGGTCGCCCACCGTGTACAGCGGGTTCAGGCTGGTCATCGGCTCCTGGAAGATCATGGCGATTTCGGCGCCGCGGATCTTTTGCAGGGTGGCGGGCGTGGCGCGGGCCAGGTCGTGCTGCGTGCCCTGGCGGTCGCGGTACAGGATCTTGCCGCCTTCGATGCGGCCGGCCGGCTTGGGCAACAGGCCCATGATGGACAGGCTGGTCACGGATTTTCCGGAACCGGATTCGCCCACGATGGCCAGCGTTTCACCGCGGGCCAGGTCGAAGGTGACGCCGTCCACGGACTTGGCGATGCCGTCGCGGCTGTGGAACCAGGTCTTCAGCCCTTCCACGGACAGCACGACGTCTCGGGTGCTTGCCGTCATGATTACAGCTCCTTGCGCAAGCGCGGATCGAGGACGTCGCGCAAGCCGTCGCCGACCAGTTGCAGCGACAGCACGGACAGGACAATGGCGATGCCCGGGAAGATCATGATCCAGTCGGCCGAGCCCATGTATTGCTGGCCGGCGTTGATCATGGTGCCCCAGGTGGGGATGTCGGGCGATACGCCGACGCCCAGGAACGACAGGCCGGCTTCGGCCAGGATCGCGTAGGCGAAGATGAACGTGCCCTGCACCAGGATGGGCGACACCAGGTTGCGCAGCACGTGCACGGTGACGATGCGCCAGGTCGGCACGCCGAGTGCGCGGGCGGCTTCCACGAAGGGCAGCTCGCGGATCACGAGCGTCGAGGCGCGCACGATGCGGGCCAGGCGCGGCGTGTAGACGATGCCCAGCGCGATCACCACGTTGATCAGCGACGGTCCCAGCGCGGCCACCAGCGAAATGGCCAGCAGGATGTCGGGAAACGCCATCATGGCGTCGATCAGGCGCGAGACGAACTTGTCGGCCGAGCGGAAGAAGCCGGCCACCAGGCCCAGCGCGATGCCCAGCACGCTGGACACGATCACGACGGAAAAGCCCACCATCAACGACAGCCGGCCGCCGTAGATGACGCGGCTGAACACGTCGCGTCCGAAGTCGTCGGTGCCGAACCAGTGCGCGGCGCCCGGCGCCTTCAGCCGGTTCATGATGGACAGCTTGAACGGGTCGTAGGGGCTGACCCACGGCGCCAGCAGCGCCGCGGCCACCAATACGATGATCACGATCAGGCTGATCAGGACCGTCTTGCGCGACACCAGCAGGCGCAGCACCTGCCAGCGGTCGGTTCCGGAATTCACGGTAGTCCCGGTTGTCATGTCAGTTGCTCCACTTGCGGTGCATCGGGCGCCGCCGCGGGCGCTTCGGAGGTAGGACGCATCATCAGTAACGGACCCGAGGATCGACCACCAGGTACAGCAGGTCGATGAGGAGGTTGATCAGCACGTAAATGGCCGCGATGACCAGCAGTGCGCCCTGGATGACGGGATAGTCGCGGCGCAATACCGCCGACACCACCAGGCTGCCTACGCCGGGCAGGCCGAACACCGTTTCCGTCACGACCGCGCCGCTGATCAGCAGTGCCGTCGTCAGTCCCAGCACGGTCAAAATGGGAATCAGCGCGTTGCGCACGGCGTGCTTCAGGATGACCTTGCTTTCCGGCAGGCCCTTGGCCCTTGCGGTGCGCACGTAGTCGTCGCGCAGCACGTCCAGCATGCTGGCGCGGATGAAGCGGGTGATCAGCGCGGAATTCACCAGTCCCAGCACCACGGCAGGCAGGATCAGGTGCGACAGGCGAGTGGCCAACGACGCGTCGGGGCCGCCGTAGCCGGACACGGGCAGCCAGCCCAGTTTCACCGAGAAAATCTGCATCAGCAGCAGACCGAGCCAGAAGCTTGGCACGCTGGAGGTGAACATCGAAAACGACAGCACCGATTGATCGAGCGTGGTGCCGCGCTTGACCGCGGACAGAATCCCCACCGGCAGCGCGATGGCGCTGGCGATCAGGAGCGACATCAGCGTCAGCAGGATCGTGGGCTCGGCGCGGTCGGCCAGCGCCGATAGCACGGGCTTGTTCATGAAGATGGATTGGCCCAGGTCGCCCTGCGCCAACTTGCCCAGCCACGACAGGTATTGGATCGCCATGGGCTGGTCCAGCCCCAGTTGCGTGCGCAGTGCAGCGATGTCCTGCTGGCTGGCCTGCGGACCCAGCATCACCGCGGCGGGGTCGCCAGGCGTGACGCGGATGATGACGAACACGATGGTCGCGACGATGAACATCACGGCCACCAGCCCGACCAGCCGGTTTAAGAGATAACGCAACACGATGATGTCCTAAAAAGCGTCATTCGGGGCGGTGCGTGGGTGGACCGTAGGATGGGTGGAGCGCGAGAGGGCTTAAGCAAGAACACTGCCGTCCCGCGCGCGCAACCCATCCTACGTGCCTCATGCCGTCATTTGGGTGCCTTCCAGGCGTTCCAGAAGAACGGCCACGGGGCGGGTTTCGTGCCTTGCAGCGACGGCGAACGCGCGGCCTGGGCATTGAAGTCACCGACCTTCACGAAGGGGATCTCGTCATACACGGCCTGCTGCACGTCGGCCCAGCGCTTGATGCGCTCTTCCTGGGTGCGCGCCTGGTTGAAGGCGTCCATCACCTGCGCGCGGCGCGGCGTATCCCACCAGCCCGGCGCGTCCTTGGACGGGAAGTCGATCAGCGCGGGTTCCGGCAGGAACACGCTGTGGGTGATGAAGATGTCCCACACGGCGGGGTCCTGGCGGCGTTGCGTCAGGGTGGCCCAATCCACCACCTGCATGTCCACCGTGAAGCCGGCGGCCTTCAGGTATTCCGCGGCCACCAGCGCCATCTTGTAATGGAACTCGTACTGCTGGCTGGTCAGGATGCGGATCTTCTTGTCGGCGACGTTGGCGCCGTCCAGGAGCTTCTTGGCGGCCGCGGAATCGGCCTTGTTGTAGACCTTGCCGCCCAGCGACGTGGCCCACGGGTAGCCTTCCGGATACAGGTCGCCGTTCAGCTTGTAGAACTCCTTGTTGCCGAACGCGGCAAACAGCATGTCCTCTTCGTTCAGCGCCAGCTGCACTGCCTGGCGCACGGCCAGGTTGGACATGATGCCTTGCTTGGTGTTGAGCACCAGGCGCGGCCAGCCGAAGGGCTTGAGCATCACCGGGTCCGAACGGCCGCCCTTGAGCTTGTCCAGCGCTTCCACGGGCAGCGAGTCGACATAGTCGAACTGGCCGGCGGCGGCGGCTTCCGAGCGGGTGTTGGCGTTGCTGACCGGCACGAAGCGGATTTCGTCCAGGTATTGCTTGCGCGCGCCGCCGTAGCCGTCGGGCTCGCCTTCGCGCTGCTTGTAGCCTTCAAAACGCACCAGCTGGATGTACTGGTCCGGCACGCGGGCCTTCAACTGATAAGGGCCCGTGCCGACGATTTCGGTCAGCACCGGCGCGATCTTGCCCTTGGGCATGATGACGGCCGCGGCATTGTTCATGGCCAGCAGCGCGGTCAGCGGCGCATACGGTTCTTTCAGCGTGATGCGGATGGTGTTGGCGTCCGGCGCTTCGATGCTGCTGATGACCTTGGCCGCGCCCTTGCCGCGCGTGGCGGTTTCGGTCCAGCGCTTCAAGGAGGCCAGCACGTCCGACGAATCCATCTTGGAGCCGTCATGGAACGTGATGCCCTGGCGTAGCGGGATCGTGTAGACCAGGCCGTCCGCGGAAACGTCCGGCATCTTGTCGGCCAGGAGCGGGGTCAGGTTCCACTTGGCGTCGAAGGTGTAGAGCGTTTCGAAGAAATGCTGCGTCAGGATGCCCACCAGGTCGGCGGTGCTGGTCATCGGGTCCAGCGTCGGCGGCTCGCCGATGGTGGCGACCGATATCGTGCCTCCCTTGACCGGCGCGGCACAGAGGGCGGGGGACGACAATGCGGTCAAGCCAATTGCGCCGGCCGCGAGCAGGCTGGTCAGCCCACCGCCTCGCCGGGAGGTACGGAAGTTCATGATTCTCTCTCCAGAGGGTCAAAAACAGGTTGTCGCGTGGTATCGGGTAAGCGCCGGGATCCCAGGTCTTTCAGCCCCCTCGGGCCTGGCGCGGTGCGGCAGGCAGGGGGCGTTCAGAAGAAGGTTTCGGCCACGTCGGTGACGCGGTACTGCTCGTCCACCAGCAACACCTGGCGCCACTTGTCGAACGTCAGGCAGGGGTGGGAGATATCGAAGGCGATCATGTCGCCGACCTGGATGTCGTCGCCTTCGCCGATCTGCATGAAGGCGTGCTGATCCATCATGGCGGTCAGCTTCCACGACCGGGGCGCGGCGGCAGGCGCATCCTGTCCGGGACGGAAATGCAGGGCGGGCGTGGGCAGGCCGGCGTCGAAGGCGGCGTCGCGCTTGCCCATCGCGATGATGGCGCGGCCGGTTTCGGGCAGCGATTGCACATACGCCCAGACCTGCAAGGCCGGCAGCAGGCCCGGTTCCATTTTCTTGGCCACCGGGTTGTGGGCGTTGATGCGTTCCGCGGCCGAGCGGTAGACGCCCACGTCGTGCGACAGGTAGCAGCCGGGGCGCAGCACCACTTCTAGCGGCGTGCCGATATCCAGCTGCGAGAATTCTTCGGCCACCACGTCGAACCAGGCCGAGCCGGCGCCGGAAATCACCGCAGGGCCGTGCTTGCGCAGGCGGCCGGCAGTGGCCAGGCCGCGCAGGGCATCGGTGGCGCGGCGCAGGAAGGCGCGGATGGCGCCTTCTTCCTGCAGCACGCCCTCATAGACTTCGATGCCCGCCAGCGCCAGGCCGGGCCAGCGGGCGATTTCCTCGACCACCGCCAGGAGCTGCGCGTCATCGCGCACGCCCGTGCGCCCGCCGGCGGGGCCCAGTTCGATCAGCACCGGCAGGGTCAGGCCCTGTTCGCCGAAGAACTGGCCCAGCTGGGCGGCATTGGCGGGGGAATCCACAATGCAGAAATAGGTAAAGGCGGGATCCTGCAGCAGGCGGGCGATGATGGCCATGTTGGCGCGGCCGACCAGCTGGTTGGCCATCAGCACCCGGCGGATGCCATGCTGATAGGCGGCAAGCACCTGCGGCGCGGTTGCCAGCGTGATGCCCCAGGCGCCGTTGTCGATCTGGCGCTTGAAGAGCGCCGGGCTCATCGTGGTCTTGCCATGCGGCGCGAGCTTGACGTGGTATGCCTCCATGAACTGCTGCATCCACTGCAGGTTGTGGCGGACGCGGGCTTCGTACAGCACCGCCACGGGCAGGCTGACGTCTTCGGCCAGCAGGTTCCAGTTCAGGGCCGCCACCTCGGCGGTGGTACAGGACTCGGGGAACGCGCCCAGGCCTTTGCCGTTCACGTCCAACAGGGCTGCAGGGGAGGAAGAGTTCGTCATGGTGGGCGCCGTCTATGGAAAATATTTACGTCAAATTCTGTTTTTTTCATTATCGTGAAAGAAATTTACAAGCGGGAGCTAGGAGTTTCCCGTAGTCGGCGCGCAGCGCCCGTTGGCGCGACAATAGAAAAGCCGGGAATTCGCCGGACAAACCGCTCCCACAAGGAAGAGTCATGCTGAAAGTCGCTTTGGGCCAGTTCGCCGTCAGCCGCGTCTGGGAAGAGAACGCCCAGGTCTGCGTCGACCTGATGGAGCGCGCCCGCGCGGGCGGCGCCGACCTGTTGGTGCTGCCCGAAGGCATCCTGGCCCGCGACATCACCGATCCGCAGATCGTGCTGAAGGCCGCGCAGCCCCTGGACGGCCCGTTCATGACGCGCCTGCGCGAAGCCAGCCGCGGGTCCTCCCTGTCGACCATGATGTGCGTGCACATTCCGACCGGCGAAGGCCGGGTCTGGAATACGCTCATTACGCTGCGCGACGGCGAAATCGTGTCGCAGTACCGCAAGCTGCACCTGTACGACGCCTTCAACATGAAGGAGTCCACCAACGTCACGCCCGGCACCGAGATTCCGCCCTTGCTGGAAATCGCCGGCCTGCGCGTGGGCCTGATGACCTGCTACGACGTGCGTTTCCCCGAAATGGCGCGCCGCCTGGCGCTGGACGGCGCGGACCTGCTGGTGCTGCCGGCCGCCTGGGTGCGGGGCCCGTTGAAAGAGATGCACTGGGAGGTCCTGGTCACCGCGCGCGCGCTGGAGAACACCTGCTATGTGGCCGCCACCGGCGAATGCGGTGAACGCAATATCGGCTGCAGCATGGTGGTGGATCCGCTGGGCGTCGTGACGGCGCGCGCGGGCGAGGGGCCCGCGCTGGTGTTCGCGGACATCGATCCCGAACGCCTGGCGCACGCCCGCCGCGTGCTCCCGGTGCTGGCCAACCGCCGTTTCGCGCCGCCGGAATTGTCCTGAGCGCCCGGCCGGCCGCAGGGCCGGGCAGGCCGGCGGGCATGGTGTAATACCCACTTGAACTTCTTGCTGTCTTCCCTCATCTGCTGCCAATGAGCAACGATCTCTTCGCGGCCGATCCCGCGCATCGGCCCTATGTTCCCCTGGCCGAACGCCTGCGCCCGCGCACCCTGTCCGACGTGGTCGGGCAATCGCACCTGCTGGGCCCGGACAAGCCCCTGCGCGTCGCTTTCGAATCCGGCCGCCCCCATTCCATGATCTTCTGGGGGCCGCCGGGGGTGGGCAAGACCACGCTCGCGCGCCTGATGGCCGATGGCTTCGACGCTCAGTTCATCGCCATTTCGGCGGTGCTGGGCGGCGTCAAGGACATCCGCGAAGCCGTCACGGTGGCCCAGGTGGCGCAAGGCCAGGGCCGCCGCACGATCCTGTTCGTCGACGAAGTCCACCGCTTCAACAAGGCGCAGCAGGACGCGTTCCTGCCCTATGTGGAAAGCGGGCTTTTCACCTTCATCGGCGCCACCACCGAAAACCCCTCGTTCGAGGTCAACTCGGCCTTGCTGTCGCGGGCGCGGGTGTACGTGCTGCAATCGCTCTCGCCCGAAGAGCTGCAGCAGCTGGTCGACCGCGCGGTCGACGCGCTGAACGACGGGCTGGAAGCGGGCGAAGCCATCCGGGTCGAGGCGGACGCGCGCGAGCAACTGGCGGCCTGGGCCGATGGCGACGCGCGCCGCCTGATCAGCGCGGTGGAAGTCGTGGCCGAATCCGCGCAGTCGGCGGGCCGGGACTCGGTGGACGCCGCCTGGCTGGAGATCTCGCTGTCGCAGAACCTGCGGCGCTTCGACAAGGGCGGCGACGCCTTCTACGACCAGATCAGCGCGCTGCATAAATCGGTGCGCGGCTCCAACCCCGATGCCGCGCTGTACTGGTTCTGCCGCATGATCGACGGCGGCGCCGATCCCAAATACCTGTCGCGCCGCCTGGTGCGCATGGCGGTCGAGGACATCGGCCTGGCCGATCCGCGCGCCACCGACCTGGCGGTCAACGGCGCCGACATCTATGAACGCCTGGGCTCGCCCGAAGGCGAACTGGCGCTGGCGCAAGCGGTGGTCTACATGGCCTGCGCGGCCAAATCGAACGCCGTCTACAACGCCTACAATCAAGCACGCCAGTTTGCCGCCGAGCACGGCAGCGCGCCGGTGCCCATCCATCTGCGCAACGCGCCTACCAAGCTGATGAAGCAATTGGGCCACGGCAAGGCCTATCGCTATGCCCACGACGAGCCGCACGGCTACGCCGCGGGCGAACAATATTTCCCTGATGGACTGAAGCCTTCCTTCTATCGGCCGACCGATCGTGGCCTGGAGGCTAAAATCCAGCAGAAGTTGGCATTCCTGCGCGAGTTGGACGCGCAGGAACGCGCCAAGAACCGGTGACGGGCCGCGCCCGTTGCTTTCCGCAACCTCACTGACATCACCATGCTAGACCCGATACTGCTGCGCAAAGACCTGCAAACCGTCGTAGACCGCCTCAAAAGCCGTGGCGTGTCCTTCGACACGGAACGGTTCAATGATCTGGAGTCTCGCCGCAAGGCCGTCCAGACCGAGACCGAGTCCCTGCAAGCCCGCCGCAACGCGCTGGCCAAGCAGATCGGTCAGTTGAAGGCCAAGGGCGAAGACGCCAGCGCCGTCATGGCCGAATCGCAGGCCGTGCCGGTCCGCTTGAAGCAGCTCGAAGAAGAGCTGGCCGCGCTGCAGGCTCCGCTCAACGACCTGCTGATGTCGGTGCCGAACCTGCCCCACGCGAGCGTGCCGCTGGGCGAATCCGCCGACGACAACGTCGAGGTCCGCCGCTGGCTGCCTGGCGCCGCCGGCGCTGACGGCAATCCGCCGGCCCTGGCGTTCGAAGCGCGCGACCACGTCGCCATCGGCGAACCGCTGGGCCTGGATTTCGACATGGCGGCCAAGCTGTCGGGCGCCCGCTTCTCGTTCATGCGCGGCCCGATCGCCCGCCTGCACCGTGCGCTGTCCCAGTTCATGCTGGACCTGCAAACGGGCACGCACGGCTATACCGAGTGCTACACGCCCTATATCGTCAACGCCTCGACCCTGTACGGAACGGGCCAATTGCCGAAGTTCAAGGACGACATGTTTGCCGTGTCCAAGGGCGGCGACGACGATCCCAAGGTGGACGCGGCGGGCAACCCGTATGTGCGCGAAGACCAATACCTGATCTCCACGTCGGAAATCACCCTGACCAGCGTGGCCCGCGACACCATCCAGGCCGCCGCCGACCTGCCGCTGAAGCTGACCGCCCACACGCCTTGCTTCCGTTCCGAAGCCGGCAGCGGCGGCCGCGACACTCGCGGCATGATCCGCCAACACCAGTTCGACAAGGTCGAAATGGTGCAGATCACGCAACCGGACCAGTCTTACGACGCACTGGAAGACATGGTCGGCCATGCCGAGCGCGTGCTGCAGCTGCTGGGCCTGCCATACCGCGTGGTGCTGTTGTGCACGGGCGACATGGGCTTTGGTTCGGCCAAGACCTATGACCTGGAAGTCTGGTTGCCGGCGCAAAACACCTGGCGCGAGATTTCGTCGGTATCCAACTGCGAGACCTTCCAGGCCCGCCGCATGCAGGCGCGTTTCCGCAACGCCCAAGGTAAACCGGAATTCGTGCATACCTTGAACGGTTCCGGGCTGGCTGTCGGCCGCGCGTTGGTGGCCGTGCTGGAAAACCACCAGCAAGCCGACGGCAGCGTGCTGGTTCCGGAAGCGCTGCAGCCTTATATGGGCGGCGTTACGGTGCTGAAACCCTGACGCGTGACGCGCCTATCCTCCATTTGGCGGATAAAAAGACGGAGCCTGCGGGCTCCGTTTTTTTTTATCATGCGACATATTCTTGTCGCTTTTGCTCATTATCGTGAGCGCGTGTGTGCTTGATTTTGATGTGAGCAATTGTGTATTTTCAATAAAAGGGCCGGATAGTTGCGGCACAATACACCCGCGTTCTACACGCTTCATTCACATATAAAACAAGGAGTTGTCCATGACTTCAAGAATGATTGGAGATTTTCGTGTGAGATGCTCTGTCGCTCATGAAGAGGAACAGGGCTACCGCGTGCAGATATGGACCCGCCGAGTCGGCGGTACCGCACCGGAAAAATGCTGGACTGTGCCGGGACAGGCGCCGTTCTCTGACTTGCACGAAGCAGAACAGGAAAGCCGTCAATTGTTCCAAGAAATCAATGGTGTGCGTTTTAACGGTGAACCGGAGTTTGCTCATGCGTCCGCATAATGGCTGGTGGCGGGCGTCGAGTACGCCCCGCAGATGGATCGATCTTGTTCAGGAATCGCCGCAGGGGGCCAACAAGGTCAACGCGGCATTGCAAAAGCCGGCCGCCATGGCCGGCAAACCGGTACCGGCTCCCGCGGCTTGATACCGTTCCAAACGGGGCACCGGACAATGTCCCCAAGGAAAATAGCAGTGCATGTCGCCGCCAGCGCTTCTCACGCGTTGCGGGAGGCAAGAAAAAGGCCACTCATCGAGTGGCCTTTGCCTTTTTAACGGCGCCAGTCGCCGTGGCCGTGCCCGTGTCCGCGGTAATAACCCGGGCCCGGGCCGTAATAGCGCGGGGGCGGGCCGCCGCGCCAGTAAGGGCCGCCGCGATAATAGACCGGGGCGGGGTAGACCACCGGGGGCGCCACATACACGGGGGCCGGGCGGTAGTAGACGGGCGGCGGCGGGGCCACGTAGACCGGCGCGGGCGCGACATAGACCGGCGCCGGATAGACCACCCCGGGTACGCCGATGGAAATGCCCACATCCACACGGGCCAATGCGACGCTGGAGATCAGCAGACCTGCGGCACCGGCACCTGCGATAAGCCATTTTTTCATGTTGCACCTGCCTGCTGCACGACACAGCAAAGTTGAGTATTCGACGACCCTATTTTCGGGCTTTCCTGCTCGCTTTTCGTAAGCGGGCCTCCCTCAATAGCGACAATCCGCAACTGCTGTCTTGGCTGCAACCCGGTTCGTGCTGCACTGCGGCGTGGTGCATCCGCTCTGGTAAACCCGCACTTGAAATCGATTGAAATCAGCTGGAATAGGATGAAGTTCAAGCGCGGCGTTACACGTCGTCACCATACTGGCGGGGCCTGAAGGTCGCGCGCCGGCGGACGACGCCTTATTCGGCCTGCTGACGACGGAATTCCACCACCCAAACCCATGGATTCGCGGCCCAGGCGTGGGCACCGTAGCGCTCGCACCACGTGAGCGCGAACGCCGTTTGCAGCGGCACGCCCGGCAGCAGCGCCGAGGATTGGTACAAGGCTTGGGTGCCTTCGGCGCGCGCGTCGGCTTCGGTCAGGTTCTGTAAACGCTGTATGCGCACGCCCACGATTACGGCCGTCGCGAAAGGCTGCCCCGCTTCATCGGTCAATATGATGCTCTCGCCGGATTTCCCATAGGGGCATCGGACCCAGCTGGAGGTCTTGCGCAGCTCCGAAGGGTTATCGCGGCAGGGGCCCATGGCGACCCATCTGCCGGAATCTTCCGCGTCCGCATACCAGACCGTGGTGGGTTTAGTCGGCTGCGGCTTCAAAATGCGGCGGCTCTGCACTTTAGAACCGTTCAAGACGGCTTGCTTAAGCGGTTCGCTGAATTGAAGTGACTGCCTTTTCATGCGCTCGCTATTCTCCTCTCGATTAACGTCCCGGGCGTTTACCGCCTGCGTCGAAATCGATGTGTGACCAGTGCACCAGCTATTTTTATCCAGGTGAGGCAGTATGACGCGTCGAGTACGCGATGTCAGGCACGGTTTGTATTAGTGTTGTCTTTTTGTACCGCCGTCGTTATTTGTATACTCAAGGCATGACTACAGACCTGCACGACCTCAAGCCTGGCTACTACTGGTACACCATGGCCAACGACCCGCTGGCCGTCATCCACATCCATGAAGACGGCGGCGCGTCGCTGATGGGTACGGACTACCGCATCGGCGCCGAAGGCGTGGCCGACATGGTCCGCCAAGGTGAACGCTTCTTCTGGATCGAACCGCCGCAAGGCTGATGCCTAAGGGGTTTGCGTAGCCGGCCGTTGGGGCCGGCCGCGTGCGCTTGTGCGGAACACACCATGACCGACCTGTTATTGAAGAATGTCCGCGTGTCGCCCGGCGATACCGTGGACGTGCTGGTGCGCGCCGGCCGCATCGCTCGCATCGGCGCGGCCATTGATGGCGCGGCCGATGCCTTGGTGGAAGATGGCGGCGGCGCCTTGCTGCTGCCGGGCCTGGTTGAAGGGCACACCCACCTGGACAAGACCAACTGGGAATCGCCCTGGTATGTGAACGAAGTCGGGTCCGCACTGACGGACCGCATCGACAACGAACGCGCCTGGCGCGCCAGCTCGGGCCATGATGCCGCCAGCCATGCGCGGGCGTTGGCGCTGGCGTTTCTGCGTGAAGGCACGACGCGCATCCGCAGCCACGTCGACGTCGATACCGACGCCGGCTTGCGCCACCTGGACGGCGTGCACGCCGTCCGCGAAGAACTGGCCGGCCGCATCGAAATCCAGACGGTCGCTTTCCCGCAATCGGGCTTGCTGATCCGTCCTGGCACGGCCGAACTGCTGGACCAGGCGCTGGCGCAAGGCGCCGACGTGCTGGGCGGCCTGGACCCGTCCGCGATCGACCGCGACCCCGCAAAATCCCTGGATGTGCTGTTCGGCCTGGCCGACAGGCATGGCAAACCAGTGGACATCCATCTGCATGAACCGGGCGAACTGGGCGCGTTCACGCTGGACCTGATCCTGGACCGCGTCGCCGCGCTCGGCATGCAGGGCAAGGTGGTCGTGAGCCACGCCTTCTGCCTGGGCGGGATAGACGCCAAGCGGCTGGACGGCCTGCTACGGCGGCTGGCCGCGTTGGACGTGGCGGTGCTGACCACTGCGCCGCCATCGCGGCCCGTGCCCGCCGTGCGCGCCTGCCGCGACGCTGGCGTGACGATCTTTGGCGGCAACGACGGTATCCGCGATACGTGGACGCCTTATGGCAGCCCGGACATGCTGGCGCGCGCCATGATGATCGGCCTGCGCAACGATCTGCGCCGCGACGATGAGGTCGAATGGGCATTCGATTGCGTGACCAGCGCGGCGGCCCGCGCCTGTGGTTTCGCGGATTACGGCCTGATGCCGGGCGCGCGCGCCGACCTGGTCCTGGTGGAAGCCAGTTGTGTGGCCGAAGCGGTGGTGACCCGCAAGCCCCGACGCCTGGTCGTGTCCGCCGGCGCGATCGTGGCGCGCAACGGGCAGGACGCGATCGCCTAAGGCTGGGACAGGCCGAGCTGCGACTCGGTCAGTTCCACGAAGGCCCGCATCAGTTCCGACCGCACGCCTGCGCGCATCCAGATCGCGCCCACCGTGCGCACCGGGCAGGGCGCCGGCAACGGCCAACGCTTGACCCGTGCCGCCGGCGTGTCGGAGGCGGCCCAGTCCGGCAACAGCGCCACCCCCAATCCCTCCGACACCAGCTTGGCGATGGAATCGATGCCATCGAGCTCGAACCGCACGTGCGGCCGCAGGTTGCGCGCCCGCAGATAGTCGTCCGCCATTTTTCCGCCCACCACGCTGCGGTCGTAGCAGATGTAGGGCTCGCGCGCGATCACCGCCAGCGGGTCGCGCACCTTCATGTCGGCGGGGGTGACCAGCACGAGGGGTTCATGGCGCAGATCGCGCCACGCGCAGGTCTTGGGCAGGGAGAACAACGGGTGCACCAGCAGTGCGCCGTCCAGTTCGCCCGACAGCACCTTGCCGTACAACAGTGTGGTGGGCGCCGGTTCGATATAGATCTCGATGTGCGGGTGGCGGGCGACCCAGGTGCGCAGCACGGGCGGCATGATGCCGGTCAGCGCGGTGGGCGTGGCGCCCAGCCGCAAGGGGCCGGCCGGCAGGTCGGTGTCGCTGGCGGCCGATCGCAGGTCCCGCACGTCGCGCAGGATGTGGCGCGCGCGGTCCAGGATGCGCAGGCCGGCCGGCGTCGGCTTGACGGTGCGCCCGGAGCGGGCGATCAGCGCGCTGCCCACGTCCGCTTCCAGCGCCCGCAGCCGCTGCTGCACGGTAGCGGGCGTCAGGCCCTGGTGCCGGGCGGCCTGGGCGATGGAGCCCAGTTCCACCACATGCACATAGGTTTGCAGAAAGCGCGAGTCCACGGCGGAAAGTCTCTTGGGAAGATGGAATATCCATATTCTAAAGATGCGTGACGATAATTGTTGTTTTCTTTGGCCAAGGGAAGAATACGTCCAGAGCATTCAGCCCGCGCAAGCCGCGTTGGCGTCGCCTGTCGGAATTTTTCCCTTATCAAGGAGCCTGCCGTGCCCATCATTGAATCCATCGACGTATGCGCCGCCGCGGTGCCGTTGGACAAAGTCACGTCGTTTTCGAACCGCACCGTCTCCACGCGGCACTATGGCCTGGTCAAGGTGCGTTCCACCGACGGCGTGGAAGGCATCGGCTTTTGCTACGTGGGCAGCGCCGGCGGCGCCATCTTCGAGGCGGCGGTGCAAAGCCTGCTGGGGCCCGTGCTGCTGGGCAAGGACTCGCATGCCGTGGAAGGCCTGTGGCAAGCCATGTACCAGGAGGCGCTGCTGCAAGGCCGGCAGGGCACCGTGATGCGTGCGTTGAGCGCGCTGGACATCGCGCTGTGGGACTTGAACTCCAAGACGGCCGGCCTGCCGCTGCACAAGTTCCTGGGCGCGGTGGAACTGGAGACCGTGCCCGCCTACGCCAGCGGCGGCTACTACCTGGACGGCAAGACGCCGGAGCATCTGGGCGAGGAAATGGCCAGCTATGTGGACAAGGGTTTCCGTGCCGTCAAGATGAAGACCGGCCGCCTGTCGCCGCGCGAAGAAGAGGCGCGCCTGAAGGCCGCGCGCGAGGCCGTGGGCCCGGACGTGGAACTGATGATGGACTGCAACAACGCCTGGCAGGACGTGACCCAGGCCATGCAGTACATCCGCCGCTTCGAGCAGTACGAGCCCTATTTCATTGAAGAGCCCTTCAGCCCGGACGATATCGACAGCCATGCCAAGCTGGCGCGCCTGACGCATCTGCCGATCGCCACCGCTGAAATCGGTTATGGCCGCTGGTATCACAAGGAGCTCTTGGACAAGGGGGCCGCCGGCATCCTGCAGACCGACGCGGCGGTGTGCGGCGGCATCACCGAGTGGAAGCGCATTGCGGCAACCGCGGCCAGCTATGGCGTGGTCGTTTGCCCGCACTGGTTCCACGACGTGCATGCGCCGCTGGTCGCGGCCACGCCGAACGCCCGCTACGTCGAATTCTTCTGGGACGATCAGGTGCTGAACTTCCGCAAGCTGGTGGATCGCCAACTGACCCATAAGCAAGGGCGCGTGGTGTTGCACCAGGAGCCCGGCTTGGGCTTCGGGTTCGACGAAAGCATGGTCGAGCGGTTCGGGAAGTGGACCCGCGTCGGCCGCTGAGCTTGCATCACCAGCAGCCAGCGCTTCCCTGAAAACAGTCGCCGGCCTACGGGACCGGCGCGAGGAGACAAGAATGCAACGCAGGCAATTCATGACCGGCGCCGCGGCGCTGGGTGTGGGGCTGGTCCTGCCCGCCGCGGCCCGGGCGCAACAGCCGGACTTGCCGTCCGGCCCCGTGAAAATCGTGGTTGGCTTTCCGGCTGGCGGGGGCACCGACGTGCTGGCCCGCTTGCTGGGGCAGAAGCTGGGCGTGATGTGGAACATCCCCGTCATCGTGGAAAACCGCGCGGGCGCGGCCGGCATCATCGCCGCCGAGCAGGTAGCTCGCCAACCCAACGACGGCAACACGCTCCTGATGGCGCATGTGAACAGCCACGGCATCGCGCCGGGCCTGCAGCCCAAGCTGGCCTACTCGGTGGACCGCGACTTTTCGCCCATCGCGCTGGTGGGCAAGACGCCCACCATCCTGATCGGCGGCGCGTCGCAGCCGGCAAAGACCTTGCCCGACCTGGTCAAGCTGTGCCGCGCGCAGCCCGGCAAGATCGTGTTCGGTTCGGCTGGCGCAGGTTCCGCGCAGCACCTGGCGTTGGAGATATTCAAGGCGCGCGCGGGCATCGACGTGCTGCACGTGCCGTACAAGGGTTCCGCGCCGCTCATGAACGACCTGATGGGCGGCCATGTGCAGTATTGCTTCGAAGGCATGACGACCGCGACGCCGCTCTTGCAATCGGGCAAGGTGATCGCGTTGGCGCAGACCTTGCAGCAGCGGTCCAAGAGCCAGCCGGACGTGCCGACGGTGGCCGAGCAGGGCTACCCGGGGTTCGAGGCCAGCATCTGGTTCGGCATGGTGGGGCCGGGCAAGATGCCCGGCGCCATGGTTCAACGCATGAACCGCGACATCGACCGCGTGCTGGCCATGGCGGACGTGCAGGAGAAGCTGGCGCAGGTGGGGGCCGAAGACGGCGGCGGCAGCGTCCAGCGTTTTGCCGACTTCATGACGCAGGAGCAACAGAAATACGCCAAGACGATCCAGGACGCGAAGATCGTCGTCGAAAGCTGACGCGGCAACAGGCCCGCGACGCGGCGGCTTAGCGCGCGTCCGGGTCCACCCAGCCCGCCATCGCCGAGATGGAACGCGCCTTTTCCCGCAAGAGGCGCGCGGTGTCCGATTCCAGTTCATCGTCGATCGCGCCCACCGGCCCCATCAGGGTGATGGCCGCGGTCATCTCGCCCAGCATGTCGAAGATGGGCGCCGACAACGACGTGAAGTGCGGCAGCAGCGCGTGGCGGCAACGGCTGATGTGGTGCTTGCGCACCTCGTCGCGGATCGCCTGCACGTCTTTCACCGTGTAGGAATTGCCCGGCGTGCCGCCATGGCTCTCCGGCACTGACGACGCCAGTTCCTGCGCCAGCAGGTCGCGCGTCAGGGCGTCCGGCAGATGGGCCAGGAAATTGCGGCCCAGCGCGGACGACAGCAGCGGCATCACGCTGCCCACGCGCAGTTCCAGCAACGGACGGCTGCGACTGCCTTCCACGCGATAGACGATCGTGGGCCCCTTGTTGCCCCACACGCCCAGGAACACGGTGTGCCCGGTGACGGCGGCCACTTCGGCCATGATGGGCCGCGCCGTGGTGAACACGTCAAACTGCTCCAGGGCCGCCAGGCCCAGCCGCAAGGCATAAGGCCCCAGGCCGTAGTGGCCGGTGTCCGCATGCTGCTGCACCACGCCCACCTTCTGGAAACTGACCAGGTAGTAGTGCACGTTGGGCACGGTGAGCTCACAGGCGTCGGCGATTTCCTTCAAGGGCATCGGACGGCCGGTCTTGCGGATCACGTCCAGGATCCGGAACCCCACTTCGATCGATTGGATGCCCCTGCGCGCAGCGGTCGGCGCCTGTTCCGCGTTCTTTTCAACCTTGCCGGCGGGCCTTGCCATCACTGCCTCCACTGTGTCTTTGGCGGCAGTGTAGCAGCGGCCCCGCCGCGTTCCGCCCGGTGGCGGGGACAGGTTTTCCGGGTTTCCCCCAGCTAGGTGCTGCGCCGGTTCAAGTTTGATAATAGTTAATGCGTACAGCAGTATCAATTAAAAACGATCGGGGAATGCAAGCATGGAAGCCAATGTCGCAATGCCGCGGATAGACGCCGCGCCGACGCTCAGCCGGAAAGAGGAACGCCAGGTGGTGGTGGCCTCGACCTTGGGCACGTTGTTCGAGTGGTACGACTTTTTCATCTACGGGACGCTGGCCGTCTTCATGAGCCAGGTGCTGTTCCCGCAGGACAACCCCACCGTGGCGCTGCTAGCCGCACTGGGCGCGCTGGCGGTGGGCTTCATCATCCGCCCGCTGGGCGCGGTGATGTTCGGCTATCTGGGCGACAAGTGGGGCCGCAAGTACACCTTCCTGATCACCGTGGTGATGATGGGCGGGGCGACCGTGCTGATCGGCTGCCTGCCCACGTATGAATCGGCGGGCCACCTGTCGTGGATCCTGCTGCTGACGCTGCGTGTCGTGCAGGGCCTGGCGGTGGGCGGCGAATACGGCGGCGCCGTCATCTACGTGGCCGAGCACTGCGAACCGAGGCGCCGCGGCCTGTTGACGGGCTGGATTCAGATCACCTCGTCGGCCGGCCTGATCCTGTCGCTGGTCGTCATCCTGTGCACCCAGGCCGCCATGAGCGCCGAAGACTTCCGCCAGTGGGGCTGGCGCCTGCCGTTCATCCTGTCGATCGTGATGCTGGCCATTTCGATCTATGTGCGCGCCAAGCTGCATGAATCGCCCGTCTTCACGCGGATGAAGCAGCAGAAGCGCCTGTCCAAGAACCCGATCAAGGAGACGTTCGGCCAATGGTCCAGCCTGCGGCTGGTGCTGCTGGCGCTGATCGGCGTGACCGCCGGCCAGGGCGCGACCTATTTCACGGGGCAGTTCTACGTGATGATCTTCTTGCAGCAGGCGGTGCAGATCGACCAGACCAGCGTCTACACGCTGATCCTGATCGGCTTCATCATCGGCGCGCCGACCTTCGTGCTGTTTGGCTGGCTGTCCGACCGCATCGGCCGCAAGTGGATCATGATGGCGGGCCTGTTCATCGCCGCCATCGGCTACCACTCCATGTTCGACGTGCTGCTGAAAGCCGGCAATCCGGCGCTGGCGCAAGCGATGCAAAGCACGCCGGTGCGGGTGCATGCCGACACCCGCGGCGGCGCGTGCGACTTCGGCCTGCAGGCCGCGATGATCGGCAGCCACGCCGACCACAAGAAGGTGTGCGTGCAGGCCAAGAAATTCCTGGTCGGCAAGGGCATCAACTTTGAATACGCGGCCCCGCTGCCGGGGCAGGATATCGCCATGAGCGTGGGCGGCGTTACCGTCAACGGCTTCGACCGCGCCGGCTACGCCCGTGCGCTGACGGCCGCCGGCTACCCGGACCGCGCCGACCCCGCACGCGTCGACCGCGCGACCATCATCCTGATCCTGGTGCTGATGACGGCGGTGGTCGCCATGGTCTACGGGCCCGTCGCGTCCTATCTGGTCGAACTGTTCCCTGCCCGCATCCGCTACACCGCGCTATCCTTCCCGTACCACATCGGCGCCGGCATCTTCGGCGGGATCGTGCCGTTCACCGCGACGTATCTGGCGCAGGCAAGCGGCAATATCTTCGGCGGGTTGATGTATCCGGTGGTCGTGATGGTGGTGGTGGGCATCATCGGCAGCCTGTTCCTGCCGAACACCCGCGCCCAGGCCATCGACGAAGACCCCATCCACTAGAAAAGCGAGGAGAGACATGTCCGTGCAATCGAGTTTCAAGGCTGCCGTCATCCAGGCGGCGTCCATCCCGACCGACAGCCTGGCGTGCGCCAACAAGGCGGCCTCCCTGATCCGCCAGGCGGCGGAGCAGGGGGCGCGCGTGCTGGTGTTCCCCGAAGCCTTCCTGGGCGGCTATCCGAAGGGCAATTCCTTCGGCGCGCCCATCGGCATGCGCAAGCCCGAAGGCCGCGATGCCTTCGCCAGCTATCACCAGCAAGCCATCCGCCTGGACGGCGAGGAAGTCGCGATAGTCGCCCAGGCCGCTGCCGACACCGACAGTTTCGTCGTGATGGGCTGCATCGAGGCCGACGGCGGCACGCTGTACTGCACCGTGCTGTATTTCAATGGCCAGGAAGGCCTTGCCGGCAAGCACCGAAAACTGATGCCCACCGCGGGCGAGCGGCTGATCTGGGGCTTCGGCGACGGCTCGACGATGCCCGTCTTCGATACGCCTTACGGCAAGATCGGCGCCGTCATCTGCTGGGAAAACTACATGCCGATGCTGCGCATGTACATGTACAGCCAGGGCGTGGCGCTGTATTGCGCCCCCACGGCCGACGACCGCGACAGCTGGATCCCCAGCATGCGCCACATTGCGCTGGAAGGCCGCTGCTACGTGCTGACCGCCTGCCAGCACCTGCGCCGCGATGCCTACCCCGAAGACTTCGAATGCGCGCTGGGCGATAGCCCGGACACCGTGCTGATGCGCGGCGGCAGCGCCATCATCGACCCCTTGGGCGAAGTGCTGGCCGGCCCGGACTTCTCTGCGGAAACGATCCTGTACGCCGACATCAACCCGAATCAGATCCTGCGCGGCAAGTACGACTTCGACGTGTCCGGCCACTACGCGCGGCCGGACGTGTTCCAGCTGCACGTCGATACCCGCGAAAAGCGGGCGGTATCGGCCATCAGCGCGACTGGCCCGCAGGAGCCCTGAGCCATGCATTTCGATTTCAGCGCCCTGCCTTCGCAGACGGTCTACAAGCTGTTGACCTCGACCGTCACGCCGCGTCCGATCGCGTGGGTCACCACGGTATCGGACGAGGGCTGCGTCAATGCGGCGCCGTTCAGCTTCTTCAACGTGATGGGCCACCAGCCGCCTACGGTGGCCATCGGCCTGATGCGCCGGGCCAATGGAGAGCTCAAGGACACCAGCGCCAACATCATCGAGAACGGCGAGTTCGTGGTGAATCTGGTGGCCGAGTCGATGATGCAGCAGATGAACCAGACCTGCGCGGACTACCCGCCCGGCGTGGACGAACTGGCCAAGGCCGGCTTGACGGCGCTGCCGGCCGCGCATGTGCGGCCGCCGCTGATCCAGGGCAGTCCCGTATCGTTGGAATGCGTCAGCCAGGCGACCATCGTGACCGGGCCGCACCAGGTGGTGGTCATCGGCCGCGTGCTGGGTGCGCATGTGGATGACGCCTTCGTGCAGGATGCCGAGCGCGGCTACGTGAAGACCGCCGAGATGGGCCTGGTTGCCCGCATGCACGGCAGCGGGTGGTATGCCCGCAGCACGGACCTGTTCCAGTTGGCGAGGCCAACGGTCGCTGACTGACGATCCAGGCGGCCGTGATGGCCGCCTTTTTTTTGTCCGCATCGGCCTCGCACCGGTCAGGCAAACGCGGGAGCTTCTGTCAAAAAGTTCTCCATTTCCCCCGATGCCCGCCAAATTCCCGCTGCTAGCATTTGCCGGACCGTCGCGAGAATCCTCGATTCCGACTTCTCCGGCGGCATTTTTTCGACACAACGAACACCAATATTTTGGGGGCGGATCATCCAGGGGCTTGCGGGCGTCTGGCTTGCAGGGGCGGCGGCAGGCAGCCGGCGCCCGGCAACTGCCGAAACCCGCATCCGAGCGCCTGGCTGGATGCTGGAGGCAGTATGAAGAATATGAAGCTTGGAACCCGCCTTGCGGGGGGCTTTTCCGTTTTGCTGGCGATGATCATCCTCATGTGCGTCGTGGGGCTGGTCAGCTTGGCCAACATCAATGAATCGGTCGAAACCGTCACGCAACGTTCGCTGATCAAAGAGCGCCTGATCAACGATTGGGCCCGCAACATCCAGACCGGCGTCACCCGGACCACCGCCATCGCCAAGAGCGCCGACGCCAGCCTGGCGGGCTTCTTCACCGAAGAGGCCGCCACGTCCACCCGCAATTCTTCGGCGCTGCAGCAGCAGATCGAGCCGCTGATCGAAACCAGCGACGAAAAGCTGTTGTGGGAGGGCATCCGCAAATCCCGCGGGGACTATCTGCGTACGCGCGACGCCATCTTCAAGGCCAAGCAGGACGGCGATGTGGAGGCCGCCAACAAGGTCTTCACCCAGGAATTCCTGCCGGCCACGCGCCAGTTCATCGATCAGATCACCAAACTGTCGACCCTGCAGCGCGCCGAGATCGACGCGAGCGCGGCGGATATCCAAAGCGCTTACCGCAGCGCCAACTTCTGGATGATCGCGATCGGTTCCATCGCGGTCATCAGCGGCTTGCTGCTGGCCATCCTGCTGACCCGTGGCATCACCCGGCCCTTGTCCGCCGCCGTGCGCGTGGCGCGCACCGTCGCGGCCAATGACCTGACCAGCGTGATCGCCGTGACGTCGCGCGACGAGATCGGCCAGTTGATGCAGGCGCTGGAATCCATGAACGCCAACTTGGCCGGCACCATCGCAAGCATCCGGACCGGCGTGGACAGCATGGCGTCGGCCTCGGGGGAAATCGCGGCCGGCAATACCGACCTGTCTTCTCGCACCGAGCAGCAGGCCGCATCGCTGGAAGAGACGGCAGCGTCCATGGAGCAGCTGTCTTCCACCGTGAAACAGAACGCCGACAGCGCTCGCCAGGCGAACCAGTTGGCTGCGGCTGCGTCCGACACGGCATCTCGCGGTGGGGCCACCGTGTCCGAAGTGGTCAGTACGATGAACGCGATCTCGGCGAGCTCGGTCAAGATCGCCGACATCGTTTCGGTCATCGACGGCATCGCCTTCCAGACCAACATCCTGGCGCTCAACGCGGCGGTGGAAGCGGCGCGGGCGGGCGAACAGGGCAAGGGCTTCGCCGTGGTTGCCGCCGAGGTCCGCACCCTGGCGCAGCGCAGCGCCCAGGCTGCCCGCGAAATCAAGACGCTGATTGAAGATACCGTGCAGAAGATCAGCCAGGGTTCGGTCAGCGCCGGGCGCGCGGGCTCGACGATGCAGGAAATCGTCAGCTCGGTGCAGCGCGTAACCGACATCATGGGTGAAATCGCCGCAGCGTCAGCCGAACAGGCCGACGGCATCGAACAGGTCAACCGGGCCGTGTCCCAGATGGACGAGGTCACGCAGCAGAACGCCGCGCTGGTGGAAGAGGCCGCGGCAGCAGCAGGCTCGATGCAGGATCAGGCGGCTGAGCTGACGCGGGCGGTCAGCGCGTTCAAGCTGCCGCGGGCGGGGCATGCGGGCGCAAGCGAGCCGCAGGCGGTGCGGCTCGTGGCGCCTGTCCGGCAGATTGCGGCGTATTGATGCGGGTAAAGGCTCGGGCGGGGTTTCCCGCCTGATCTTTCACCAGAGACATAAAGAAAAAACACAAAGAAAAAAGCCCCTGATTTCTCAGGGGCTTCGTTCTTGAATACTGGCGGAGAGGGTGGGATTCGAACCCACGGTACGGGGATACCGTACGCCTGATTTCGAGTCAGGTACATTCGACCACTCTGCCACCTCTCCGTTGCTGGGTTCCGTAACGGTGAAATTCCTGCCTTCGCTCTTACCGTCTAACCAGACGACTAAAGCAGTAGGGCGGGTTTCTCACTCCAAGATCCCTGGTCGGAAGGATCTTCGTTGTCGGAGCAGCGAAGCCCGCAATTCTACAGGATTTTTTTTGTTTGTGTAAAGAGGGCGGGAAAAAATCTTTACAGGGGCTTACCCCGGGCTTCCGGCGGCAGCGATCTTTCCCCAGAATTCCCCCATGCGGGCGTCTTGATCCTTGTCCCGCGCCTACCCGGCCGCATCCCCACCCCATGGATCTGATCCTCATCCTTCTGCTTGCCGCGGTCCTGTGCGTGCCCATCACCCAGCGGCTGGGCCTGGGCGCCATCCCCGGCTACCTGATCGCCGGCGTGCTGATCGGGCCGTCATGCCTAAAGCTCGTGACCAATGTGGACACCATGATCAGCGTGTCCCAGTGGGGCGTGGTGATGATGCTGTTCATCATCGGGCTGGAGTTGTCGCCCAAGCGGCTGTGGGCCATGCGCAGCGAGGTCTTTGTGCTGGGGTCGCTGCAGATGCTGGCCTGCGGCCTGCTGCTGGGGCTGGTGTTCGGGGCGGCGCTGCGGCATCTGGCGGGCATGGAGTGGCAGGCGGCGGTGTTGTGCGGGCTGTCGCTGGCGTTGTCGTCGACGGCGGTGGCGCTGCGGTTGCTGGACGAACGCGTACTCACGCGTACGCCGCTGGGCAGGTCGGCGCTGGGCGTCCTGCTGTTCCAGGACATGGCGGCGATTCCGATGCTGGTCGCGGCCGGGCTGCTGGGCTCGGACGGCACGTCGGCGCCGTCTTTCAAGGAAGCGCTGGTCGCCGTGACCGTCGTGGCGGTGGCCCATCGGCTGCGGCTGATGGGCTGGGCCGCGAAATCGCAGTTGAACGAATTGTTCACGGCGGCGGCGCTGCTGATGGTGGTGGGCGCGGCGCAGTTGTTCGACTACGCGGGATTGTCGGCAGGCCTGGGCGGCTTCCTCGTCGGGGTGCTGATGGCGGAATCGCGCTACCGGCACGATCTGGAAAAGGCGATCGACCCGTTCAAGGGCCTGCTGCTGGGCCTGTTCTTCCTGGCCATCGGCATGTCCATCAATCTGACGGTGGTGGCGGTCCACTGGAAACTCATCCTGGCGGGCGTGACGGCCTTGCTGGCGGTCAAGGCGCTGGTCCTGTACGGCTTTGCGCGCTTTCTGGGATTGCCGCGCTATCACCGGCTGCTGTTCGCCATGGTGCTGGCGCAGGGCGGGGAATTCAGTTTCGCCATCTTCAACGAAGCCTGGGACAACCATCTGATGAACCTGGAGCAGCGCGACGTGCTGTCGGTGGTGGTGGCGGTATCGATGGGCGTGGTGCCGGTGTTGATCAAGCTGCTTGAACGCGTGCCGGAGAACCACGGCGGCATGGCTGATCTGCCGACTGCGGCGTCCGCCGCCGCCCATCCGGACGACGCGCCGCCGGCTGGCGGGCCCCCAGACAAGCCGCCGTCCGCTTGACCCCGCGGGCCGTGGGGGCATGGCATCATCGCCGTCACTCGGGGCAGCTACACTTGAACCCCGCTTTTGCATCCCGCACACCGCCAGATCACAGGAGAATGCTCATGCTTAAAGGAAAAGTCGCCCTTGTCACCGGTTCCACCAGCGGCATCGGTCTGGGTATCGCCACCGCCTTCGCCCAGCAGGGCGCCGATATCGTCCTGAACGGTTTCGGCGACGCCGCCGAGATCGAAAAGGTGCGCGCCGGCCTGGCCGACAAGCATGGCGTGAAGGTGATCTACGACGGCGCCGACCTGTCCAAGGGCGATGCCGTGCGCGGGCTGGTCGAGAGCACGGTGCGCCAGTTGGGCCGTATCGACATCCTGGTCAACAACGCGGGCATCCAGCACACCGCGCTGATCGAAGATTTTCCGGCTGAAAAGTGGGACGCCATCCTTGCGCTGAACCTGTCGGCCGTCTTCCATGGCACCGCTGCCGCCTTGCCGCACATGAAGAAGCAGGGTTTCGGCCGCATCATCAACATCGCGTCGGCGCACGGCCTGGTGGCTTCGGCCAACAAGTCGGCCTATGTGGCCGCCAAGCACGGCGTGGTGGGCTTCACCAAGGTGACGGCGCTGGAAACCGCCGGCCAGGGCATCACGGCCAACTCCATCTGCCCGGGCTGGGTCCGTACCCCGCTTGTGGAAAAGCAGATCACCGCGCTGGCTGAGAAGAATGGCGTCGACCAGGAAACCGCCGCGCGCGAATTGCTCAGCGAAAAGCAACCTTCGCTGCAATTCGTGACGCCGGAACAACTGGGCGGCACCGCCGTGTTCCTGGCGTCGGACGCCGCGGCCCAAATCACTGGAACGTCCGTCTCCGTCGATGGCGGCTGGACGGCGCGTTAATAGAGGAACCCCCGAATGCTGTTTCTGCTTTCCCCCGCCAAGAAGCTGGACTACGACTCGCCGCTGCACATCGAGACGCATACCCAGCCGCTGTTCGTGGACCAGGCCGCCGGCCTGATCAAGGTCCTGAAGACCAAGTCCGCGGATGATATTTCCGAACTGATGAGCCTGAGCCCGGCGCTGTCCGAGCTGAACGCGCAGCGCTACGCCCATTGGAAGCGCACCTTCACGCAGGCCAACTCGCGCCAGGCCGTGCTGGCCTTCAACGGCGACGTGTACGAAGGGCTGGACGCCTCGACCCTGTCGGCCAAGCAGCTGGACTGGGCACAAGAGCATGTGGCCATCTTGAGCGGCCTGTATGGCGTGCTGCGCCCGCTGGACCTGATGCAGCCGTACCGCCTGGAAATGGGCACGCGGCTGGAGACGCCCAAGGGCAAGAACCTGTACGAGTATTGGGGGTCGGCCATCGCCGGCTACCTGAACGAGCGCCAGGAAGGCAAGAAATCGCCGGTGATCGTCAACCTGGCGTCCGAAGAGTATTTCAAATCGGTCGACCTGAAGACGCTGAAAGCCCGCGTGGTGCAGTGCGTGTTCCAGGATTGGAAGAACGGCGCCTGGAAGATCATCAGCTTCCACGCCAAGCGCGCGCGCGGCCTGATGGCCCGCTACGCCATCTTGCACAAGGTCACCAAACCCGAAGGCCTGCAAGGCTTCGACCTGGAAGGGTACGCGTTTGACGCGTCGGCCTCGTCGGAAGACAAGCTGGTGTTCCGCCGCAAGCTGGACTGACCCGGCCTGTCGGCCTTGCCCACATGAAAACCGGCCTGGAAACAGGCCGGTTTTTTTTTCAGGCGCGCGCGCCGGGTTTCAGGACGCCACCGCCGCGACCGGCGGCGCGTGCGTCGGGTCAGCCAAGGCCTGCAGTTCCTGCCGGATCATGTGGGAGGCCTTCAGCATCTGCTTGACCGGATAGGCCAGCGCGGCCTGCTCGCCCTCGGTGTCGAACTGCGTGGGCAGGTTCGCGGCGATCTCCGGGCGGCGTTCATCCAGCAGGTCCACCATGCCGTTCATGGCCAATTGCACCGCTTCGGGCGTCTTCGGCAAGGCCGCCAGGATGGGGATCGCCGCGGTGATCTGCGAGGCCAGCACGTGGTTCTGGATCAACAGGTTGTTCAGCTCGGGCACGCTGACCTGGTGCGATTTCGGCTCGCTCATCATGCGGTAGAAGGCCTCGGCGAAATTGCTGAACGCGATGTGCACGTTCTTGCGCGCCAGGCGCCAGGCCAGGTCGGCGTCGATCACCGCCGGCGTTTCGGCGGCGGCGTCGCCCACCGGGGCCCCATGCGCCTGCATCGCGTCGGCGTAGCGCAGGCCGGCGATCAGGTATTCGCGGTTGGCGCGCGTGGCGGCAGCAGCCAGGGGCTTCAGGTAGCGGGCCTCCCACCACGGCAGGATGTAGCTGCACACCAGCGCGAGCGCGCAGCCCAGCAGCGTGTCGAGCGCGCGTTCGCCGATCACGGACATGGACACGGTGCCCGGCGACACGAAGTGGAACACCAGCACCACGAAGAGCGTATTGAAAATGGCGCTTGCCATGTAGTTCAGCTGGACCAGGCTGTTGCCCATGACGCAGGCGCCCAGCAGCACGGCGAACAGGATCTCTGGGCGGTCGGTGACGTTGAACAGCAGCAGCGCGCAGATGCAGCCGATCAGCGTGCCGCCCAGCCGCCAGCCGTTGCGCTGCCGCGTCAGCGCAAAACCCGGCTTCATGATGATGACGATGGTCAGCATGATCCAGTAGTTGTGCGCCGAAAACGCCGGCGACAGCCAGCGGCTGGCCAGCGTCATGGCGATGGCCGCGGCCGCCGTCACGCGCAGCGCATAGCGGAAATGCGGCGAATCCAGCCGCAGGTTGCTGGTCAAGAGGCCGAAGCGGAATTCCTGGCGCGAGATGAATCGGGTCAGCGACTTGTTGATGCGCAGCACGTCGGTGGGCTTGGCATCCGGCGAGGCCGCGGTGTGGTCGGCCAGCCGGTCGACGATGCGGGCGGAATTGCGCAGCCGGCGCAGCACCTGGATGATCAGGGCGAGCATCTCGGGTTCGCGCTCGCCCAGGCCCTGTTGCTTCAACTGTTCGATCTCGTATTCGATGGCGCGCAATTCAGCCTTGGCGCTGCTGCGGTACTGGACCTGGCGTCCGCGCGACACGTCCAGCGCGATGCGGTTGAGCTCCAGCGACATCTTCACCAGCGCGTCGCGCATGAACATCAGGCAGTCGTTGCCGGCCAGCGTGCGGCGCAGCGCCGCGTAGTCCGTGTGCGTGGCCACCAGCGTGTCCAGCAGTTGCAGCATGTCGACGAACATGTTCCAGATCATCACGCGCTGGCGGTCGCCCAGGCCTTTGCCGCGGGGGAGGGCGCGCAGCACCATGTCGCGGGCGGCCTGGTGCTTTTCCGTCATGACGGACTGGCGCTGGATCAGCGTGCGGTAGGCCTCGTCCAGGTCGGCGGTCGCATCGTAGAAGGCGGCGCGGGCCGCGACGTAGTCGCCGGTGGCGAACAGCGCGACCGACATCGCCTGCTGTTCCTCGCGCAGCCAGAACAGGCGCGAAAAGCCCAGGCTGAACACCACGTAGAACAGGGCGCCGCCCAGGGTGGCGGCGGCATGCGCCAGGACCTCGTGCGGCTCCAGCGGCGAATGCATGGTCAGCGTCATCAGCAGCAGTCCGGCAAAGCCGATCAGCCCGCCGCGCTTGCCGAACACGGTGAACATCGAATAGACGAAGCACTGGGCGATGACGACCAGCCAGATCAGCACCGGGTGCGTGGACGCCAGCCCGGTGATGATGACGGTCAACGTGCCCAGCGCGGCCCCGCCCAGCATCTCGTTGGTGCGATGGCGTTGCGGGCCCCCCGGCTGGTCGATGATGGCCAGGCACTGCGCGCCGAAGGTCGCGACCAGCCCTGTCGTGTAGTTGCCGAAGATGCCGCCCAGCACCAGCACGGGCAACAGCATGCCGACCCCCTGGCGCACCCCTCCGAAGAAGTAGTGGCTGTAGAGGAAGCGGCGGATGCTGGCAATGCGCAAATCCATGGATCAGGGCTTCGTTTCTCGAGATGCGGCAAGTATATAGATGCGCCCCTTTCTTAGGGTCTTTCCCCGCCGGGCCGCCCCAAGGGGAAAGGGCCCCCTCGGGGGGCAGAGAGCACACGCAGTGTGCGAAGCGTGGGGACATTTATTCGGGGTCAGATCGTTACCGGAGTTTGCCTGCATCGCCGTTACGTGGCCGGTGCATCGCCTTTGCAACGGTTGTCAAACCTTGATTTGCTACCTTTGACGCAACGCGGTAAATTCCATCTCTTGCGTCGGTCTGCCTATCCGAAACCGGCGCGTTGAGGCGGATGGTCAGGGTCACCTCCCAGCTATCCTGCCGCAGTGATACCTGCTGTTGGCCGCGCCACAAGCGTGTGTTGCCAAAGCTTCCATTTCGACCTCCAGCGTCCCCAAGGGGCGTTTGCACTGCGTTCTGTCGAGCGTGTGCCGGGTCGGCAGGGTGTCCGGGTGGCGTGGCTCCGTGAGCCGCTAAGCGCCGGATCATGTTGTCGTAGCCGGTATGGGTTCCGTTGCCGCCGTATCCGGGCGAGCAGCAGTCAGGGTTGCAGGGCCGGTACTGAAAGGAAATACAACATGGAAATGAATGGCGCCGATATCGTCGTGCGCTGCCTGGCCGATGAGGGCGTGGAACACGTTTTCGGCTATCCCGGCGGCGCAGTGCTGTACATCTACGACGCGATCTTCAAGCAAGACAAATTTCAGCATATCCTGGTTCGTCACGAGCAAGCCGCCGTGCACGCCGCCGATGCCTATTCGCGCTCGTCGCAAAAGGTCGGCGTCTGCCTCGTGACCAGCGGCCCGGGCGTGACCAATGCCGTCACCGGCATCGCCACCGCCTATATGGATTCCATCCCCATGGTCATCATCAGCGGGCAAGTGCCCACTGCGGCCATCGGCGAGGACGCCTTCCAGGAATGCGACACCGTCGGCATCACGCGTCCCTGCGTCAAGCACAACTTCCTGGTGCGCGACGTCAAGGACCTGGCCGAAACCATGCGCCGCGCGTTCTACATCGCGCGCACGGGCCGTCCCGGCCCGGTGCTGGTGGATATCCCCAAGGACATCACCGTCGCGCAGTGCAAGTACACGCCGCCCAAGGGCGAGATCTCGATGCGTTCCTACGCGCCCGTCAACAAGGGCCACCAGGGGCAGATCAAGAAAGCCGTGCAGATGCTGCTGGCCGCCGAGCGGCCGATGATCTACACGGGCGGCGGGGTCATCCTGTCGAACGCCGCGCCCGAGCTCAACAAGCTCGTGTCGCAGCTGGGCGCGCCCTGCACCAGCACCCTGATGGGTCTGGGCGGCTACCCGGCCAGCAGCGGCCAGTTCGTGGGCATGCCCGGCATGCACGGCACGTACGAAGCCAATATGGCGATGCAGCACTGCGACGTGCTGCTGGCCATCGGGGCCCGTTTCGACGACCGCGTGATCGGCAATCCCAAGCACTTCGCGCAGAACGCCCGCAAGATCATCCATATCGATATCGATCCGTCGTCGATCTCCAAGCGCGTGCGCGTGGACGTCCCGATCGTCGGTAACGTCAAGGACGTGCTGGCCGACCTGTCCGCCCAATACGAAGTGGCGGCCGCCGAGCACAAGCCCGCCTCCATCACCAAGTGGTGGGAGCAGGTCGAGACCTGGCGCGGCAAGGAATGCCTGAAGTTCGCCAACTCGGATGAAGTCATCAAGCCGCAGTACGTGGTGGAAAAGCTCTGGGAAGTGACCGGCGGCGACGCTTTCGTCACCTCCGACGTGGGCCAGCACCAGATGTGGGCGGCCCAGTACTACAAGTTCGACAAGCCGCGCCGCTGGATCAACTCCGGCGGCCTGGGCACCATGGGTGTGGGGCTGCCGTACGCGATGGGCGTGCAGATGGCCAACCCTGGGCACGACGTCGCCGTCATCACCGGCGAAGCGTCGATCCAGATGAACATCCAGGAACTGTCGACCTGCCACCAGTACCGCCTGACGCCGAAGATCGTCTGCCTGAACAACCGCTTCCTGGGCATGGTCCGGCAGTGGCAGCAGATTGATTACGGCTCGCGCTATTCCGAGTCCTACATGGATTCGCTGCCCGACTTCGTCAAGGTGGCCGAGGCCTATGGCCACGTGGGTCTGCGCATCGAGCGTCCGGCGGATGTCGAGCCCGCGCTGCGCGAAGCGTTCGGCAAGCACAAGGAACGCCTGGTCTTCCTGGACTTCATCACCGACCGCACCGAAAACGTGTGGCCGATGGTCAAGGCCGGTCGCGGGCTGACCGAAATGCTGCTTGGCTCTGAAGACCTGTAAGGAGGCCACCATGAAGCACGTGATTTCCGTCCTCCTCGAGAACGAACCCGGCGCGCTGTCGCGCGTGGTGGGGCTGTTTTCCGCGCGGGGCTACAACATCGAGACCCTGACCGTGGCGCCCACCGAGGACGCTACGCTGTCGCGCATGACCATCGTGACGACCGGTTCCGATGAAGTCATCGAACAGATCACCAAGCACCTGAACCGCCTGGTGGATGTCGTTAAAGTGGTGGACCTGACCGAAGGCGCCCACATCGAGCGCGAGCTGATGCTCGTGAAGGTGCGCGCCGTGGGCAAGGAGCGCGAAGAGATGAAGCGCATGGCGGACATCTTCCGCGGCCGCATCATCGACGTCACCGACAAGTCCTACACCATCGAATTGACCGGGGTGCAGGAAAAAGTACAGGCCTTCCTGGAGGCCCTGGACCGCAGTGCCATCCTTGAAACCGTACGCACCGGCGTGTCCGGCATCGGACGCGGTGAACGGATTTTGAAGATTTGACCGGCCTTCCAGGCCACGCCGCACCCTACATCTGAACCAATCGAATATCCAAATACTGGAATCTGGAGCACAACCATGAAAGTTTTCTACGACAAAGACTGCGATCTGTCCCTCATCAAAGGCAAGACCGTTGCCATCATCGGCTATGGTTCGCAAGGCCACGCGCACGCGCAGAACCTGCATGAGTCGGGCGTGAAGGTCATCGTCGGCCTGCGCAAGGGCGGCGCTTCGTGGAACAAGGCCGCCAACGCCGGCCTGGAAGTCAAGGAAGTGGCTGATGCCGTCAAGTCCGCGGACATCGTCATGATGTTGCTGCCCGACGAGAACATCGCCTCGGTCTACAACAACGAAGTGCACGCCAACATCAAGGCTGGCGCCGCCCTGGCTTTCGCCCACGGCTTCAACGTCCACTACGGCCAGGTCGTGCCGCGTGAAGACATCGACGTCATCATGATCGCCCCGAAGGCCCCGGGCCACACGGTGCGCAACACGTACAAGCAAGGTGGCGGCGTGCCCCACCTGGTGGCCGTGTACCAGGACAAGTCGGGCGCCGCGCGTGACGTGGCCCTGTCGTACGCCAGCGCCAACGGCGGCGGCCGTGCCGGCATCATCGAAACCAACTTCCGCGAAGAAACCGAAACCGACCTGTTCGGCGAACAAGCCGTCCTGTGCGGCGGTACCGTCGAACTGATCAAGGCCGGTTTCGACACGCTGGTGGAAGCCGGCTATGCGCCCGAAATGGCGTACTTCGAATGCCTGCACGAACTGAAGCTGATCGTCGACCTGATCTATGAAGGCGGCATCGCCAACATGAACTACTCGATTTCGAACAACGCCGAGTTCGGCGAGTACGAAACGGGCCCGAAGATCGTCACCGACGAAACCCGCAAGGCCATGCGCCAGTGCCTGACGGACATCCAGACCGGCGAATACGCCAAGAAGTTCATCCTGGAAAACACCGCCGGCGCGCCGACCCTGACCTCGCGCCGCCGCATCAACGCGGAATCGCAGATCGAGCAAGTGGGCGGCAAACTGCGCGCCATGATGCCCTGGATCGCCGCCAACAAGCTGGTGGACAAGTCCAAGAACTGATCGACGCCCGTGCGCGGGGGTCAACCCTCGCGCAACAGCATTCAAAGCGGCATGCCTGCGAGGGCATGCCGCTTTTTCTTGGCTTATTGCTCAGGCACGCGGCTTGCTCTGTCCCGCAAGCGGGGCCAGATGGGTTAACCTTTCACAGTCCGTTGTAAGTTATTGAGACCATGCCCAATTTTTCCATGCGCGATTCCGAGAACCGCCACCGAAGCATCTACCTGCTGCCCAACGCATTCACCACCGCGGCGTTGTTCGCGGGGTTCTATGCCGTGGTGCAGGCCATGAACGATCGCTTCGAAGTCGCCGCCATCGCCATTTTCGTGGCCATGGTGCTGGACGGCATGGATGGCCGGGTCGCCCGGCTGACCAACACGCAGTCCGCCTTCGGCGAACAATACGATTCGCTGTCGGACATGACGTCCTTCGGCGTGGCGCCCGCGCTGGTCATGTACGAGTGGATCCTGAACGACCTGGGCCGCTGGGGCTGGCTGGCCGCCTTCGTCTACGTGGCCGGTGCGGCCTTGCGCCTGGCGCGGTTCAACACCAATATCGCCGTCGTCGACAAACGCTATTTCCAGGGCTTGCCCAGTCCGGCCGCGGCTGCGCTGGTGGCGGGCTTCGTCTGGCTGGCCGTGGACAACAAGCTGCCCATCCATGACAGCCTGATGGCCTGGGTGGCTTTCACGCTGACCATGTACGCCGGCATCACCATGGTGTCGAACGCGCCGTTCTTCAGCGGCAAGAGCTTCGCCCTGGGCCGCAGCGTGCCGTTCTGGGGCATCCTGCTGGTGGTGGCCGTATTCGTTTTCGTGTCCAGCGATCCCCCAGTCGTGCTGTTTGGCCTTTTCGTGCTGTACGGCCTGTCGGGCTGGGTCATGTGGGGCTGGCGCTGGAACAAGGCCCGCCGCCTGACGCAAGAGCGCCGCGGCCATTCTTCCTGATCCGTTCGCGCCATGCAAAACAAAACCCGCCGGTTTGGCGGGTTTTGTTTTTTGCGGGGGCAAGTCAGCGCCACATGAACTTGTCGTCGTCGTACATGGGGTCGGGGCCGGGATGGAAGTGCGTCAGCTTGCTGCCGTCGCGGCTCATGTACACGTACATCAGCGAATTCCAGACGCCGTTCTCTTTATAGCGGTACGACCACACGACTTCGCGCTTTTCACCCAGGCCGGCTTCCTCGATGCGGGCGGGCGGGCCGAATTCGCAGCGCACGCGCTCGGGTCCCCAGTCGCCGGTTTCCAGCACCTTGAAGTGGGCGTCGGTCAGCAAAGGCACTACCTGGCCCACGCGGCCGTCGGTGCCGACGTTGGTGCCCCAGGCATATTGGCCCATCGGTTGTTGCGTCCAGATGACGCGGCGCCCGCCGCCAGCCTGCGGGCATTCGAAGTTGGGCTGGCCGAACTGGGTCAGGACCTCGCCGTAGGGCGTGCCGGGAGGCACCTGGGCCAGGTTGGCGCAGGCGGCAAGCCCCGTCAGCGCCAGCGAGGCAAGGGCGGTGCGGGCGGTGTTGTAATATTTAGACATGTTTTTGCTCCTCTGGGGCGCCAGTCGGGCGCCTGCCGGCCTCTGCCGATCGGCCGAAACCGTCTCTGGGGTAATTCTAGCGAATCGGCTATAATCATCGAGCTTTATCAAGTGTATTGATTTTGCAAGATGCTTTGCGCCGGCAGTCCGGCTGGAGAAGGAACCGCCTTCAGAGGGCCCCTTCACAGCTATTGAAGCAGCAGTGAGAAAGCAAAAACGCTTATCGCCGGGATCGCAAATTTTTTCCAAACCACGTCAGGGCACCTCGGCCCTGTCGCATGTCCGAAGAGGTCATCAATGTCTGTAGCTGACATCAAGAAATCCGATATCGTTGCGCAATTCCAACGCGCTCAAGGCGATACCGGCTCCCCCGAAGTTCAGGTGGCTCTGCTCACCGCCCGTATCAACGAACTGACTGGTCACTTCAAAGAACACATGAAGGACCATCACTCGCGCCGCGGTCTGCTGCGTATGGTCAGCCGTCGCCGCAAGCTGCTCGACTATCTCAAGGGCCGCAATCCCGATTCGTACCGCGCTCTGATCGAAAAACTCGGTCTGCGTAAGTGATCGACGGGGCTGGCTCCCCATGACGCAATAACCGTGGTCGGTGCGACGTATTGTCGCGACGGCCACGGTTTTTCATTTGTAAGGAATAATCGTCATGTTCAACAAAGTGACAAAATCGTTCCAATACGGCCAGCATACGGTCGTACTGGAAACTGGCGAAATCGCTCGCCAGGCCTCCGGCGCCGTTGTGGTGTCGATCGAGGACACCGTCGTCCTGGCCACCGTTGTGGCTTCCAAGAAGGCCAAGCCGGGTCAAACGTTTTTCCCGCTGACCGTCGACTACATCGAGAAGACCTATGCTGCCGGCCGTATTCCGGGTGGGTTCTTCAAGCGTGAAGGCAAGCCGTCCGAAAAGGAAACGCTGACCTCGCGCCTGATCGACCGTCCGCTGCGTCCGCTGTTCCCCGAAGACTTCTACAACGAAGTCCAAGTGGTCATCCATACGCTGTCGGTCAATCCCGAGATCGATCCCGACATCGCCGCCATGATCGGCGCCTCGGCCGCTCTGGCCATTTCGGGCATCCCGTTCAACGGCCCGATCGGCGCCGCGCGCGTGGGTTACATCGACGGCCAATACGCGCTGAACCCCACTGCTTCGCAACTGAAGTCGTCCAAGCTGGACCTGGTGGTTGCCGGTACGGAAAACGCCGTGCTGATGGTGGAATCGGAAGCGCAACAGCTGTCCGAAGAAATCATGCTGGGCGGCGTGGTCTACGGCCACGAGCAAATGCAGGCTGTCATCAACGCCATTCACGAACTGGTGAAGGACGCTGGTAAGCCCGACTGGGACTGGCAAGCGCCGGCCAAGGACGAAGCCCTGATCGCCGCCGTGACCTCGGCTGCCCAGGACGGCCTGAACGCCGCCTACCAGATCCGCGAAAAGCAAGCCCGTACCGCCAAGCTGCGTGAAGTGTCGGCTGACGTGTCGGCCAAGCTGGCTGCCGCCGCCGCTGAAAAGGGCGAATCGCTGCCTGACGCCGTGACCGTCGACAACATCATGTTCTCGCTGGAATCGGCCATCGTCCGCGGCCAGATCCTGAACGGCGAACCGCGTATCGACGGCCGCGACACCCGCACCGTGCGCCCCATCAGCGTGCGTCTGGGCGTGCTGCCCCGCGCACACGGCAGCGCGCTGTTCACCCGTGGTGAAACGCAAGCGCTGGTCGTGGCCACGCTGGGCACCAAGCAAGACGAACAGATCATCGACGCGCTCATGGGCGAGTACCGCGACCGCTTCATGATGCACTACAACATGCCTCCGTTCGCCACCGGCGAAACGGGCCGCATCGGTGTGCCCAAGCGCCGCGAAATCGGCCACGGCCGTCTGGCCAAGCGCTCGCTGATCCCGCTGCTGCCGGCGCCGGAAGACTTCCAATACACGATCCGCATCGTGTCGGAAATCACCGAGTCCAACGGCTCGTCGTCGATGGCTTCGGTCTGCGGCGGCTCGCTGGCCATGATGGACGCCGGCGTGCCGGTCAAGGATCACGTGGCCGGCGTGGCCATGGGCCTGATCCTGGACGGCGGCAAGTTCGCTGTTCTGACCGACATTCTGGGTGACGAAGATCACCTGGGCGACATGGACTTCAAGGTCGCGGGCACCGAAAACGGCGTCACTGCACTGCAGATGGACATCAAGATCCAGGGCATCACCAAGGAAATCATGCAAGTGGCGCTGGCGCAAGCCCGCGAAGGCCGCCTGCACATCCTGACCAAGATGAAGGAAGCGCTGGACGGTTCGCGCGGCGAGCTCTCGGCTTTCGCTCCGCGCATGCTGACCATCAAGATCAACCCCGAGAAGATCCGCGACGTGATCGGCAAGGGCGGCGCGACCATCCGCGCGCTGACCGAAGAAACCGGCACGCAGATCGACATCTCCGACGACGGCACGATCGTGATCGCCAGCGTCGACGAAGCGCAGGCCAAAGAAGCCCAGCGCCGCATCGTCGAACTGACCGCCGACGTCGAAGTGGGCCAGATCTACGAAGGCTCGGTCCTGCGTCTGCTGGACTTCGGCGCCATCGTGCAAGTGCTGCCGGGCCGTGACGGTCTGCTGCACATCTCGGAAATCGCCAACTACCGCATCGCGAACATCAACGATGTGCTGAAGGTCGGCCAGCAAGTCCGCGTCAAGGTCATCGAGGCCGACGACAAGGGCCGCCTGCGCCTGTCCATCAAGGCGATCGGCGGCATCGAAGCGCAGCAACCCGCTGCCGCTACCGAAGCTGCCCCCCAATCGGAACCGCAAGCTGAATAAGCTGGCAGGCTGATTGAACGAAGAACGGCGCCGCGAGGCGCCGTTTTTTTAT
>NZ_DBHKZA010000049.1:33676-48904 GCF_057314935.1 Achromobacter sp. | reverse complement strand
TGGCGTTGATCTGACGGCGGTTTACAGCGGATCCAACGGGTAAATCGGACGCCGCACGTGCTTGAAATCCAGCTGGCCGTAGTCGGACGTGGTGACGCCCACCCCAGTGCATTCGATCACCTCGGTCGCCATGTCCGAGAAGCCCGCTCGCCAGTGCACGCGGCTTTTCAGCACCACGTACCGCTTTTGCAGCGGATCGACCCCGGCCGACAGCAGGCAATTGATGTCGAAGGGCTCCTGGTGACGGGACACCACGATGATCTCCACGCGGCCCGTGTCGATGACGACGGTCAGCCCGGTGTCGTTGCGCACGCCGCGGTACATGGGGCCGCGGTTCAGGTAGACGCCATCGAACACCAGTTTCACGCGGCCGGTGACTTCCAGCGGTTCGCTGGCTTGCTTGATGGCGGGCATGGGCAGCTTGCCGCCCAGCTTCAGGGTGATGGTGTTGCCCACGCCGGCAGCCGCGGCCTGTCGCGCGGCCTCCGGGTCGCAGATGGCGTAGAAGACGACGTTGTCCAGTTCCTGGCGCAGCACCTCGGCCAGCACGGCGGTGGTGTCCATGGTGCCGCCGGAGCCGGTGTTGTCGAAGTGGTCCAGCAAGACGACGGGGCCCTGTTCAATCGACTTTGCGCGCGCGATGGTGGGCGAGAGCGGTTCGGGGTGGAATACCCAGTCCGCGCGGCCGGCCCAGGCGCGCTCAAGGAGCTCGTCGCGGTACTGCCGCGCTTCTTCCGGCTTGCCGTCCGTACAGACGACGGCGCTCAGGCCGGCTTCGCGGATGTCGGCATGCGGGAAGCCCACGAAGACGGACGCCGCCAGCACGCCGTTGGCCTCCAGTTCCTTGCAGCGTTCCTGCAAGGGCTTGTTGGGCGCGGCATGGGTGCCCTGGCACATGATGTGCGGCAGCATGGGCTTGTTGGCCCAGCTCATCACGGGCTTGATCTCACCCTTGAGCGTGCGCACGATCACGTTGGCGGCGCGGACGCCGGCCTCGCGAATGTCCACGTGCGGATAGGTGTGGAAGCCGCTGATGACGGTGGCGTTGTCCACGATGTCGTCGTAGATGTTCGCGTGCATGTCCAGCGTGACGGCCACCGGCGTCTTGGGATCGATCTCGCGCAGGCGGCGCAGCAGGTCGCCTTCGGCGTCTTCCACGCCCTCGGCGACCATGGCGCCGTGCAGGTCCAGCAAGATCGCGTCGAAGCCCCCCAGCTTGACCTGGTCCAGGACCAGCTTGCACAGCCGTTCATGCGTCTCGGCGCTGGCGGGGCCGCTGGGCCAGGATTCCGCCGCTACCGGCACTACGATCTGGGCGCCTTCGCGGCGGGCGACTTCGATATAGCCGCCCAGTCCGCTGTCGGTGTTCTCGTAGGCCTTGATGGCGCGCTCGCCCTCCAGAATTTCGGGGCTGCCGCGGAAAAAGCGTTCAAGCGGGGTCGGCACGGGCGAATACGTATTCGTTTCGTGCTTGATCATTGCCAATAGCCAACGCATGGGGATTCCTGTGGGTTGCTGTGGAAAGTCAGTTTGCTTGGGGCGGCTGGGGCCACGGATGCTGGGCGGGGCGCATCTGCTCCCAGGCGCGCGCCACGCGCAGCACGCCCAGGTCGTCGAAACGCGCGCCGGCGATCTGCAGCCCGATGGGCAGCCCGGCCCGCGTGTAGCCGCAATTGACCGAGGCGGCGGGCTGTTCGCTCATGTTGAAGGGCAGCGTAAAGCCGATGTGGTGCATGGTGGTGGCGACTTCATTGGTGGGCGACGGCCATTCGGCGTTGTAGGCCACCACGGGCGCGACGGGCGACAGCACGTAGTCGAACGGGGCGCAGGCCGCGACGGTCTTGGCGCGCACGTTCAGCGTTTCGTAGTAGCTGCGGAACACGGCTTCGCCGGATTGGCCGCCGCCGCTTTCCGCCCAGGTCCGGATGAACGGCAGGATCTTCGCGCGGCGCGCCTCGGGCAGCGCGGCCAGGTCGATCGCCGAGCGCGTGCGCCAGAAGCGGTCCACGCCGTCCAGCATGTCGGGCGTCATCCACGGCAGCATGGGGGTGACGATGGCACCGGCGGCCTCGAAGGCTTGCGCCGCAGCTTGCACCGCGTCGCGCACTTCGGGGTCCAACGGCAGGCCGCAGCCGGCGTCCATCAACAGGCCGATGCGCAGGCCGCGCACGTCTTGGGCCAGGTTAAGCCAGTCGAAGTCCTGGAACGGCAGACTCATGTGGTCGCGTGCGTCCGGCTGCGACAGCACGCCCATCATCAGCGCGGCATCCGTAATGGTGCGGGTCATGGGGCCGGCGCAGCGGCCCATGAACGGCGGGTCGATCGGGATGCGGCCCAGGCTGGGCTTGAGCGTGGCGATGCCGCACCAGGCGGCCGGCAGGCGCACCGAGCCGCCGATGTCGGTGCCGACGTGCAACGGGCCATACCCGGCCGCCGCCGCGGCGCCGGCCCCCGCGCTGGAGCCGCCGGGATTCTTGGACAGGTCCCAGGGGTTGCGCGTCAGTTCATGGAAGCTGGACAGACCCGAGGACAGCATGCCGTAGTCGGGCATGGTGGTCTTGCCCAGCAGCACCGCGCCGGCTTCGCGCATGCGGGCGGCAGGCGGCGCGTCGGCGGCGGCCGGGGTCAGGTCGGTGGCGGCAGTGCCCAGCGGAATGGGCGTGCCGCGGGTGGCGATGTTTTCTTTGATGGTGGCGGGCACGCCGTCCAGCGTGTAGCCGCCTGCGGACTGCGGTTCGCCTTTCATCCAGCGGGCCTCGGACGCCCGAGCCATCGCCAGCGCGCCTTCCGGGTCCAGCGCGTAGGTGGCTTTCAGGTGCGGTTCCCAGCGCTCGATGTGCTCCAGCACCGAGCGCGTGGCTTCAACGGGCGACAGGGTCTTGTTGCGGTAGGCGTGCAGCAGTTCCTGGGCGGACAATTCATGCGGTTGTGGCATCTCGGTTCCAGTGTGCGGATGAGGGCAATCAGGGCATCAAGGCGCTGGCGCGTGCGCCAGGGTGGCCGCGACAGGCTGGAAATTGCGGAAGTCCCAGTCGCGTCCGGGCGCCGCGTCGATCAGGGCGCGGGTGTATTCGTGGCGCGGCTCGGTCAGCACGGTTTCGGCGGAGCCGGTCTCGACCACCTTGCCGCGCTGCATGACCATGATGGTGTCGCAGATCTGCGCGGCCACGCGCAGGTCGTGCGTGATGAACAGCACGCCGACGCCGGTGCGCTGGCGCACTTGCTCCAGCAGCTCCAGCACCTGCGCCTGCACCGACACGTCCAGGGCCGATACGGCTTCGTCTGCGACCAGGATCTCCGGGTCCATGACAAGCGCGCGCGCGATGCAGATGCGCTGGCGCTGGCCGCCGGAGAACTGGTGCGGATAGCGCTGCATCGCGTCCGGGCTCAGGCCCACGACGGTCAGCGTTTCGCCCGCGCGCTTGAGCGCCTGTTCGCGCGGCATGCCGAAGTTGAGCAGGCCTTCGATGATGGATTCGCCTACCGTGCGGCGCGGGTTGAGCGAGCGGTAGGGGTCCTGGAACACGATCTGGATGCGGCGGCGCACGGGGCGCAGCGCGGAGCCCGACAACGTGCTCAGGTCTTCGCCGCCCATCATCATATGGCCGGCGGTGGGTTCGATCAGGCGCACGATGCAGCGCGCCACCGTGGACTTGCCCGAGCCGGATTCTCCGACGATGCCCAGGATCTCGCCTTTGCGCAGCGTCAGGTTCACATCGGTGGCGGCGATGACGTTTTGCGCCGCCTTGCGGGAAAACAGCGAATGCTTGCCGGCGTAGGTGCGGCCCAGTCCTTTGACGTGCAGGACCAGTTGCCCATCGGGCGCGTCGCGGCGAGTAGGCACCAGGCTGGGCACGGACGACACCAGGCGCCGGGTATAGGACTGCTTGGGTTCGGCCAGGATCTCGTTGCGGGTGCCGCTTTCGATCAGGTCCCCGCGGTTCATCACGACGATGCGGTCCGCGATCTCGGCGACCACGCCGAAGTCATGCGTGATGAACAGCACGGCGGTCTGGTGCTTGACCTGCAGTTCCTTGATCAGTGCCAGGATCTGCTTTTGCGTCGTCACGTCCAAGGCGGTCGTGGGCTCGTCGGCGATCAGCAGCTTGGGTTCCAGGATCAGCGCCATCGCGATCACGATGCGCTGGCGCTGGCCGCCGGACAGCTGGTGGGGATAGGCGTCGAAGATGCGTTCGACGTCCGGCAGGTGCACCGATCGGAACATGTCCAGCACCTTGGCGCGGCGTTCCGCCGCGTTCATGTTCCTGCGGTGCAGGCGCAGGACTTCGTCGACCTGCTTGCCCACCGTATGCACGGGGTTCAGCGCGGTCATGGGTTCCTGGAACACCATCGCCATGCGGGTCGCGCGCATTTCGCGCAGCCGGCGTTGCGAGGCCGTGGCCACGTCTTCGCCTTCGACGCGGATGGAGCCGGCGCTGATGGACAGGACGCCCGGCGGCAGCAGGCCCATCACGGCCAGCGACGTGACGGACTTGCCCGAACCGGATTCGCCGACGACGCACACGGTTTCACCGGCATGCACGTCCAGGCTCAGGTTGCGCACGACGCGGTTGCCCGCGCCGCCGACTTCCACCGACAGGTTGCGGATGGCCAGGATGGCGGACGACGTGTCGCCCGCAGGGGGAGTGGGGGAATAAGTCATCGGCATCAGATCCTGCGCACCATTTTGGGGTCCAGCGCATCGCGCAGGGCGTCGCCCAGGATGTTCACGCTGAGCACCGTCAGCGACAGGAACAGGCCGGGAAAGAGAATCAGGCCGGGCAGCATGCGGAAGTACATGCGGCCTTCGGACATGATGTTGCCCCACGAGGCGATTTCAGGCGGGATGCCCGCGCCCAGGAAGCTCAGGATGGCTTCGGTCAGCATGGCGGACGCGAACACGTACGTGCCCTGCACGGTCAGCGGCGCGATGGTGCTGGGCACCATGTGGCGCCACAGCAGCAGCGGCAGCGGCGTGCCCAGCGCCAGAGCGGCTTCGACATAGGGTTCGCCGCGCACCGTCAGGATCTGCCCGCGCACCAGCCGCACCACCCGCGGGATCTCGGGGATGGTGATGGCGACCAGCACGGTCGTGATGCTGGCGCCGGTGACCGAGACCAGGGCGATCGCCAGCAGGATGCCGGGGATCGCCATGATGGCGTCCATCGTGCGCATGATGAACCCGTCCAGCGTTCGGAACCAGCCGGCGATCACGCCGATGACCAGTCCGATGGCGACGCTGACGACGGCGGCGCCCAGGCCCGCGATCAGCGAGATGCGGGCGCCGTAGGCCACGCGCGACCAGACGTCGCGGCCGAAGGCGTCGGTGCCAAGCAGATAGTCGGTGAAGGGCTGCTTGAGCCGCGCGCCCGGGTTGATGAACGTAGGGTCTACCGTGCCCAGGAGCGGGGCGAACAGCGCGATGGCGACGATGGCGACCAGCACCACCAGCGCCAGCATGACCGGCCAGCTTTTTAAGCCCTGGCGGATTTGCCGCCAGGCGGTGACTTGAGGGTTGCCGCCTCCGGGAAGGTCGGCGGCCGCTTGCACGGCGGCGTCGGTTGGCGTTTGCATGGGGCGGCCTCAGTATCGGATACGCGGGTCGAACACCGTGTAGGCGCAATCGACAACCAGATTGATGAACACGTAGACGAACGCGAAGAACAGCGTCAGCCCCTGGATGACGGGATAGTCGCGTGCCAGCACGGCTTCCACCACCAGCCTGCCCAGGCCGGGGATGTTGAACACCGATTCGGTCACCACCACGCCGCTGATCAGGAGCGCGATGCCCAGGCCCACCACCGTGGCGATGGGCACGGCGGCATTGCGCAGCGCATGGCCAAGCAGCACGCCGGTTTCACCCAGGCCCTTGGAGCGGGCGGTGCGGATGAAGTCTTCGCCCATGACCTCGATGACGCTGGTGCGCGTGATGCGCGCGATCAGCGCCACGTAGACCGTGGACAAGGCGAGCGATGGCAGGATGAGCCGGTGCAGATAGAGCCAGAAGCCCTTTTCCAGCGGCACGTAGCCCTGCACGTTGAACCAGCCCAGCTTGATGGCGAAGAGCCAGATCAGCAGGTAGCCCGTGACGAACACCGGCACCGAGAAGCCCAGCACCGAAAAGCCCATCACGGCGCGGTCCAGCAGCTTGCCCTGCCGCCACGCCGCCAGGATGCCCAGCGGAATGGCGACGACGAGGGTGAACAGCAGGGTCAGCACCGCCAGGCTCAGCGAGGGTTCGAGGCGTTGCGCGATCAGTTTGGTGACCGGTACGCCGGACATGAGCGAAGTGCCCAGGTCGCCTTGCAGGAGCTTGCCGCCCCAGATGAAGAACTGCTTGATGACCGGTTGGTCCAGGCCCATCGTCTGTTGTATCTGGGCGATACGTTCAGGCGTGGCGCCGTCGCCTGCCATGATGATGGCCGGATCTCCCGGGCTGAAACGCAATATCGCGAAGACCACCACCGCGACCATCACCAGAACGGGGATGGTCGCGAGGAGCCGGCGTGAGACGAATGCCAGCATGTATTTCCCCCTGAACTACTTGCCCTTTAAGGGGCTTTTTTGACGTTCCAGAACGCGAAGACCGGTGCATGCACCAGGCCGGAGAGCTTGGTCGAGTAGACGGTGGGCACGGACATCTGGCCCAGCGGCACGTACAGGCCTTCGTCGATGCCGATGCGCTGCAGTTCGTCGGCGATCTTCTTCTGCTCGGCAGGGTCGGACGTCAAGGCGAACTTGGTGCGCAGTTCTTCCACCTGCGGGAAGTCGGGCCAGCCGAACCACGCGTTGTCGCCATTGGCGGCGGCGGGCGCGGAGCGGACCGGGTCCATCACGTCAGTGGCGTACCAGTTGGTGTTGTGGATGTTCCAGCCGCCTTCAGCCGGCGCGGCCTTGGAGGCGCGCCGGGTGGCCACGCTTTGCCAGTCCATCGCGGCCAGGTTGACGTTGAAGCCGGCCTTGCGCAGCGCCTGGGCCATCACCACCGGCTGGGCGGACAGCGTGCCCACGTCGGTTGCGTGCATGACGAGGATGGGCGTGTTGTCGTAACCCGCTTCCTTCAGCAGCGCCTTCGCCTTTTCGATGTTCGACGGGACGACCACGTCCTTGCCGATATCGGATTCCATCGGCGTGCCGCAACCCCACAGCGAGGCGCACGTCTTCCAGTATTTCGGATTGCCGACCAGCGCCTTCATCACGTCTTCCTGGCCGATGGCGTACATCGCGGCCTGGCGGATCTTCTTGTTGTTGAAGGGCGGGTGCTTGAAGTTGAAGCGGTACATCGTGAAGTAGCCGACCGGGCTGAGCGACTCTTCCTTCAGGTCCTTGTTGCCTTCGATCATCGGCAGCAGGTCGTACGGGAATTGCTCGACGAAATCGATTTCGCCGCCCAGCAGCGCGTTGGCGGTCGTCAGGGCGTCAGGCATGACGTCCCATTCGACCTTGTCCACGTTCACGACCTTGCCGCCGGCCAGGCCGCTTGCGGGCTCTTTGCGCGGCACATAGTCGGCGTTCTTGGCGTAGACGGTCTTCACGCCGGGCTTGAATTCGATGACCTTGAACGGGCCCGAACCGGTCATGTCGGTGATCGGCTGGCCGATGGCCTGTTCGGCGATGCGCTTGGGCATCATGAACGGTGCGGTGCCGGTGGGCTTGGACAGGGCGCGCAGGGCCAGGTCCGTGGGTTCCTTCATGACGATGCGAAAGCTGTTGTCGTCGATGACTTCGATCTTGTCGGTGAACTTCAGCAGGGTGCGGCCCATGCCGTCGCCTGCCGCCCAGCGCTTGATCGACGCTACGCAGTCTTCGGACGTCACGGGCTTGCCGTCATGCCATTTCTGGCCCGCGCGCAACGTCATCGTGTAGGTCTTGCCGTCGGGCGAGACCTCCCACTTTTCCAGCATCTGGGGCTGGATCTTGTTGTCGGCGTCGGTGGCCAGCAAGGTGTCGTAGATCATGTAGCCGTGCCACGTCGTGATGTACGCGGTGGTGGCGTGCGGATCGGTCAACCGCAGGGGCGAGTGCATGACGGACTTGATGACGGTTTCGGCGTAAGCGCCGTGAGCCATCATCAGCGTTGCACCGGCCAGCGCGGCCGCTCGGACAAACTTGAGCATGGAGATTCCCCTTGAAGCGTAGTGAGCGGCACTATCGGCCGCTACGTCGTTAACGCGCCGCGCGAGGGCGGCGTGCGAGGGTCAGGCTGTCGCGGGCCGGCCCGAAAACTCCGGTCCGCAAGGCGCCATTCTGATGCCGGGACGCAACCGTGTCCATGGTTGTTTTGCCGCATCCATCAGCATGGAGCCGGGGGCGGCGCACACCAGGATCGTCTGCGCGATAGACGTGAAATCCGCACGGAAGTGCGCCGAACTCTTCACCACCAGAATCGCCGCGCGCGAGGGTTCGACGCCCGCGAACCGGAACATCTCCTGGTCTGCCATCTGCACCTTGTTTGAGGCGACGATGATGCGCACCCCGCCCACACGCAGGCAGGCGCTGGGGCCCAGGTCCATGTGGAATCCGCGGTAGAACGCGCCGTGCGTATCGAAGCGCCCGTCTGAAGTTTTCTCGACAATGAATTCGCTGTCCAGCGGTTCGTCGTCGGGAATACCCGAGTGTCCACCCAGTGCAATCCGGACTTTATTGCCGACGCCCGCGCGGTGCGCGGCGAGCGCGGCGGCCGGGTCCACGATCAGACCGATGGAAGCATCGCGCGCATCGTGCCGGATCAGCGCGCGCAGCACGCCGGTGGTGTCGGAACTGCCGCCCGCGCCGGGGTTGTCCTGCGCGTCGGCGATAACGACGGGCTTGCGGGCGTCTTGCGCCAGCCGCATGGCTTCCTGCACGGCTTCGTCGGGGGTGTAGAGCCTGCCGCCGAAGTCGCGTTCGGCGTTCAGCACGGCGCGCGCCATTTCCGCGGCTGCCGCGTCGGCGTCGGCCTGCGTAGTGCCGTAGGCCCATACCGTCGGCGCGCATTCGGGGAAGTCTGCGGCGGGAAAGCCCGTGGCGAACGACAGGCTCGTCGCGCCGCGCGATTCGATCTCGCCCACCAGTTCGTACAGGCTGCGCGAGGGTTCGATATCGGTGGACTGCCAGCACAGCGAAATCAGGTAGGGCAGGGTGCGCAGCGATGCATAGGGCCGCGGCACGCCGGCCAGCCGCAATGACAGCAGCGCTGCCGCGCGCTGCCCAGTCTCGGCCATGTCGATGTGGGGATAGGTGCGGTAGCAGACCAGCGCGTCGGCGTGGCGCACCATGGCGCGGGTCACGTTGGCGTGCAGGTCCAGGCTGGCGACCACAGGCACGTGGGGCCCGACGAGTTCCCGCACGCGCTTGAGCAGTTCGCCTTCGCCGTCGTCCAGGTGTTCGGTGACCATGGCGCCGTGCAGGTCCAGGTATACGCCGTCCAGCGGCATCGCCGCCGACAAGCCTTGAAGGATCATCGCGCTGATGCGTTCGAACGCGTCCCGGGTGACCGGCCCCGACGGGCTGGCGGCGGCCCAGGTGGTGGGCACCAGCGTGTGCTGCCCCATGGCTTCGATGAAGCCCGCCACAGGAATGTTCGCGCCGGCGACGGCGGCGAACATCGCGGGCCCGCTGACAAGGCGGGGCCAGCCTCCGCCCTTCTCGGCAAAGTCTTCCCACGTGGCGCGCGAGGGCGCGAACGTATTGGTCTCGTGCTGAAAACCGCCAATCCCGATGCGCATCTGGCATCCCCTTGTCGTCTTGATGTTCGGAAGGCGCGGGAACGACGGCGTGCCTAAGTCAGTACTCCCGCGCTTAAGTCAGTACTCCCGTGGTGCTGGCTCAAGCCCCGCGATCCACGGGTTGGGCACCGCGTCACGATCTGGCAAAACCTCCCCAAGCGGGGCCGCGCGGATCCGGCTCTGCCGGTCCGCAGCGGCGCCCCCTTGAGGGGGGCCCGCCTCAGGGGGGAGCGCGCAGCGCTTCGGGGGTGGGCTCACTTAGCCACGGGCATCGTGAATTCCGCGCCCTTGGCGATGCTGTCCGGCCAACGCTGCATCACGCTCTTGTAGCGGGAGTAGAAGCGGATGCCTTCTTCGCCGTAAGCGTGATGGTCGCCGAACAGCGAACGCTTCCATCCGCCGAAAGAATGCCACGCCATGGGCACGGGGATCGGTACGTTGATACCGACCATGCCCACCTTGATCTGGCGCGCAAAGGCGCGCGCGACGCCGCCGTCGGACGTGAAGCAGGCTACGCCGTTGCCGAATTCATGCGCGTTGATGAGGTCGACCGCGCTGGCGAAGTCGGGCACGCGGACGATGCACAGCACGGGGCCGAAGATCTCTTCGCGGTAGATGTTCATGGCGGGCTTGACGTTGTCGAACAGCGTGCCGCCCAGGAAGAAGCCGCGCTCGTTGCCGGGCACGGTCAGGCCGCGTCCGTCCACGACCATGTCGGCGCCAGACGCGATGCCGTCTTCGATGTAGCCCATGACCTTGTTGCGATGCTGCGAGGTCACCAGCGGGCCCATTTCGGCATCCGCCTGCATGCCGTCCTTGACGATCAGCGCCTTCACGCGCGGGATCAGGCGTTCGACGACCTTGTCGGCCACGTCGCCGACCACCACGGCTACCGAGATCGCCATGCAGCGCTCGCCGGCCGAGCCATAGGCCGCTCCCATCAGCGCGTCGGTGACCTGGTCCAGGTCGGCGTCAGGCATGACCACCAGATGGTTCTTGGCGCCGCCCAGGGCCTGCACGCGCTTGCCGCGCTTGGTGCCTTCGGAATAGATGTATTCGGCGATCGGAGTCGAACCCACGAAGGACAGGGCTTCGACGTCGGGATGCGCGATCAGGGCGTCCACGGCCTGCTTGTCGCCATGCACGACGTTGAAGACGCCGCCGGGAAGGCCGGCTTCCGTCAGCAATTCAGCCAGGCGCAGCGACGCCGAGGGATCGCGTTCCGACGGTTTGAGCACGAAGGTGTTGCCGCAGGCGATGGCCACGGGGAACATCCAGCACGGCACCATCATCGGGAAGTTGAACGGCGTGACGCCGGCGACCACGCCCAGGGGCTGGCGCATGCTCCAGTTGTCGATGCCGCCGCCGATCTGGTCGGAGTACTGGCCCTTGAGCAGTTGCGGGATGCCGCAGGCGAATTCGACGATTTCGATGCCGCGCATCACCTCGCCCTTGGCGTCGGAGAAGACCTTGCCATGTTCGCGGGTGATCAGTTCGGCCAGTTCGTCCTGGTGCTTGTCCAGCAGCGCCTTGAAGTTGAACAGGATGCGGGCGCGCTTGAGCGCCGGCGTTTCGGACCAGGCCGGGAACGCGGCCTTGGCGGCGGCCACGGCCGTCGCGACGTCTTCAGTGGAGGCCAGCGGAACCGAGGAGCAGATCTCGCCGGTGGCGGGGTTGAAGCCGTCGGCGTAGCGGCTGCTGCGGCCGTCATAGTGCTGGCCGTTGATGAAATGGGAGATCTTCTTCATGTGAGGGAGCTCGAAAAGCGGGATTCTTCAAAAACGTCCGAGGGCGGCCATCGGCCGCCCGCGGGACAGGGTCAGGTTGCGCGGCGGCGCCGCGGCAGGGGGCTCGCCATGTTCCTCAAGCGATCTCTTTCAGGACCTTGCCGATCTGTTCGAAGATCTGGCCGATCTGGGCCTCTTCGATGATCAGCGGAGGCGAAACGGCGATGATGTCGCCCGTGTAGCGCACCATCAGGCCGCTGTCGAAGCACTTCTGGAAGACTTCGCTGGCCCGGGCGCCCGGCGCGCCTGCGCGCGGCGAGAGTTCGATGCCGGCCACCAGGCCCAGGTTGCGCACGTCGATGACGTGCGGCGCGCCCTTCAGGCCGTGCACGGCTTCCTGGAAGGCGCCGGAAAGCTTGCGGGCGCGGGCGAACAGGTCTTCGCGGCGGTAGATGTCCAGCGTCGCCAGGATGGCGGCGGCGGCCAGCGGATGCGCCGAATAGGTGTAGCCGTGGAAGAACTCGATGCCGCCCGCCGGGCCGTTGACGATGGCGTCGTGCACGTCGCGCTTGACCGCGACCGCGCCGGCCGGCACCGCGGCGTTGCTGACGCCCTTGGCCATGGCGATGATGTCCGGCGTCACGCCGAAGAACTCGGAGGCCGTGGCGGCGCCCAGGCGGCCGTAAGCGGTGATGACTTCGTCGAAAATCAGCAGGATGCCGTGCTTGGACGTGATCTCGCGCAGCTTTTCCAGGTAGCCCTTGGGCGGAATCAGCACGCCCGTGGACCCGGCCATCGGTTCGACGATGACGGCGGCAATGGTGGAGGCGTCGTGCAGCGCGATGATGCGTTCCAGCTCGTCGGCCAGGTGGGCGCCCCAGGCGGGCTGGCCCTTGGAATAGGCGTTTTGCTCCAGGTTGTGGGTGTGCGGCAAGTGGTCCACGGCGGGCAGCAGCGCGCCGGAGAAGGTCTTGCGGTTGGTCGAGATGCCGCCGACCGAGATGCCGCCGAAGCCCACGCCGTGATAGCCGCGCTCGCGGCCGATCAGGCGGGTGCGCTGGCCTTCGCCGCGGGCGCGGTGATAAGCCAGTGCGATTTTCAGGGACGTATCGACGGACTCGGAGCCGGAGTTCGTGAAGAAGACGCGGTCCAGGCCCTGGGGCATGAAGCTGGCGACGGCCGTGGCGGCTTCGAAGGCCAGCGGGTGGCCCAGCTGGAAGCCGGGCGCGTAATCCATGATGCCGGCCTGGCGGGAAATCGCGTCGACGATTTCCTGGCGGCCGTGGCCGGCGTTGACGCACCACAGGCCGGCGGTGCCGTCCAGGATCTGGCGGCCGTCGGCCGAGGTGTAGTACATGCCTTTGGCCGTTGCCAGCATGCGCGGGTGCGCCTTGAACTGCTTGTTGGCAGTAAAGGGCATCCAGAGATGGGACAGGTCGGGCAACTCGGCGGGGGCGTTCATGGCGGCTCCAGGGGATGGACAACCGGCGGGCTTGCAAGGAAAGGGCGCAGCCGCCGGGATTCGAATGATTCTGGTACGTCCCGCGGGGAATGAAAATATACGATCTGCGCAAATGCCGCTAACTGTATAGTTGCAGGTGGTCTAACTGTACAGTTTTCTCCGTGATCGATTTCCAGCCCAACCGCGCCCGTGGACTTGCGCCGACCCTGGTCGAGCAACTGGTGGCGGCCATCTTGCGCGCCATTGAAGAACAGACGCTGCGTCCGGGTATGTCCCTACCCTCGGTGCGCGAGTTCGCGCGCCAGTACGGTATCAGCACGTTCACGGTGGCCAGCGCCTACAGCCGGCTGGTGTCGCAGGGCTGGCTGGCCGCGCGGCCGGGGGCGGGTTACCGGGTGGCCTCGCCGGACGCGCCCGTGCGGCGGGGCGAACCCCTGTCCTGGGAGCCGCCACGGCTGAACGCGGGTTGGCTGCTGTCGGACATCTTCGCGGACCATTCCATCCCGATCAAATCAGGTTGCGGCTGGCTGCCGGGGGAATGGCTGAACGAAGAGGGCATGCATCTGGCGCTGCGCCACATGGGGCGCGTGCCGGCGATGCGCATCGCCAACTACGGACACCCCTATGGCTATGCGCCGCTGCGCGAGACCATCGCGGCCAGCCTCAGTGCCCAGGGCATGGAAGTGGAAGTGTCCCAGGTGCTGCTGACCCAGGGCGTGTCGCACGGCCTGGACATGGTGACGCGCACGCTGCTGCGGCCCGGCGACACCGTGGTGGTGGAGCAGCCGGCCTATGCCAACCTGCTGCAGTTGCTGCGCCTGGTGGGCCTGCGCGTGGTGGCGGTGCCGCGCACGGCAGACGGGCTGGATTGCGAGGCGCTGGAGCGCGTGGTGGCCCAGCATCAGCCGCGCGCGCTGTACATCAATACGGCGCTGCAGAATCCGTCAGGTGCCAGCATCGGGATGGCCAATGCCTTCCGCATCCTGCAGGTGGCCGAACGGCACGGGCTGTGGGTGATCGAGGACGACATCTCCCGCGACCTGGCGCCTGGCGTGACGCCGATGCTGGCTGCGCTGGACGGGGCGCGGCGGGTGATCTATCTGGGCGGTTACTCCAAGGTCATCAGTCCGTCGGTGCGGGTGGGCTATGTGGTGGCGCATCGCGATCTGGCCCGCGACATCGCGCGCACCAAGATGGCGGTGGGCCTGACGTCGCCGGAAATCATGGAGCGCATCGTGCACCAGGTGATCCGCGAGGGACGCTATCGCGCGCACATCGCGCGCACCCGCGAGCGGCTGGCCGAGGCGCACACCGTGGTGGCCGGCCAGATGCAGCAGCATGGGTTCGAGATCCATGGGCGGCCGCAGGGCGGGCTGTTCCTGTGGGCCAAGGTGGCCGGGCAGTGGCGCGAACGGGGCGCCAACGGCCTGGCGGAATTGGCGCTGAAGGACGGTATTTGGCTGGCGCCGGGGTCTTACTTTGAAGTCGATGAGGCGGATACGCCTTGGGTGCGGTTCAACGTGGCGTACTCAGAGGCGCCGGCGTTGTGGCGGTTCATCCGGAATGCGGGGGCGGCGTGACGGGTTTAGCGCGCTGGGCTGATCGCGTAATTGCCATCGACATCTCGCGCGCAACCCATCACGCGACCGTCACAAGGCCGCAGCGCTTTTCAAAAATTCAGCGTTCGTAGGTGACGAAGTCGTACGCGTAGCCGTTTTCGGCGGGCTGGATTTCCCGCGCGGTTTCCTTCCATTGGAAGGCGGGCAGCAGTGGGAAGAAGGCATCGCCCTCGACCTGGGCGTGGACTTCGGTGGCCAGTATCCGTTGCGCCAGCGGCAGCGCCTGCGCGTAGATCTGCGCGCCGCCGATCACGAACGCCTGTTCCACCTCGCCGCAGGCGGCGAGGGCGGCTTCCAGCGTGGGCACGACGGTTGCGCCGGGCGCCGCGAAATCCGGATTGCGGCTGATCACGATGTTGCTGCGGCCCGGCAACGGGCGGCCCAGTGAGTCCCAGGTCTTGCGGCCCATGAGGATGGGGTGGCCCAGCGTGCTGCGCTTGAAGTGCGCCAGATCGCCCGGCAGTTTCCAGGGCAAGGTGTTGTCGCGTCCGATGACGCGGTTCTCGGAATAGGCAACGATCAGGGTAAGGCTGGCGGGCATGCGGGCAGGCAACGGGTAGGGGCGGCCGGGAGTCGGCCGATCAGACGGCGTAAGCGTAGCAAATTCCGCCGGGGCCAGCCGGCCGCGCCTCGGCGACCGTCCCGGGCCAGCCGCATCCGACCGGCCGCCCGTCGCTGGCCACACCCGGCTGGCGGCACCTGGCTGGCGGCAC
>NZ_DBHKZA010000049.1:17421-33576 GCF_057314935.1 Achromobacter sp. | reverse complement strand
GGCCGCACCTAGCCGGCCGCGTGTTCCAGGAACTCCGTCGCGGGCATCGGGCGGCCCAGCAGGAAGCCCTGCAAGGAATCGCAGCCCAGACCGGTCAGGAATTTCTGCTGGGCCGCCGTTTCCACGCCTTCGGCGACGATTCGCAGGTTCAGTTGCTGCGCCAGCGCGACGATGGCCGACACGATGGCGGCGTCTTCGTTGTCGTTTTCCAGCTGGTTCACGAAGCCCCGGTCGATCTTCAATTCGGTCGCGGGCAGGCGCTTCAGGTACAGCAGGCTGGAATAGCCGGTGCCGAAGTCGTCGATGGAAATGGTCACGCCCAGGCCGGACAGGCGCTTGAGCACGGCCAGACTGGCCTCGGCGTCACGCATGGCGGTGGATTCCGTCACTTCCAGCGTCAGGCACGCCGGCGGCACGTCGTGTCGCGCCAGGGCGGCGCGCACGGTTTCAACCAGGCTGGCGTGGGCGAACTGCAGGGCCGAAATGTTGACGGCAATCGTCCAGTGGCCTTGGCCGGCGTTGATCCATTCCCGCATCTGGCGGCAGGCTTCGTTGATGACCCATTCCCCGATGGACAGGATCAGGCCCGTCTTTTCGGCGATGGGGATGAACTGGTCCGGGCCGACCAGGCCGCGCGTCGGATGGTTCCAGCGCAGCAGCGCTTCGGCGCCCATGATCGGGCCGGCAGGCGCTTCGTACTTGGGTTGGTAGTGCAGCACGAACTGGTCGCGTTCTTGCGCCAGGCGCAGGTCGTGCAGCAGTTCGATCTGTTCGTGCGCGTCCGCGTTCATGGACGGCTCGAAGAAGCTGTAGCCGGTGCCGCCCAGGCGTTTGGCGTGGTACATGGCGGCGTCGGCGTTGGTCAGCAGGCTGTGGGTGTCCTCGCCATCGTTCGGGTAGATCGCGATGCCTACGCTGGACGTCACCAGCACTTCGTGCCCGTAGACCATGACGGGGCGGGCGATTGCTTCGATCAGGCGGTCCGCCACGTTCGCGGCATCGGTCGGCTCGATCACTTCGCTCAGCACGATGAATTCGTCGCCGCCCAGGCGCGCCACGGTGTCCTGCGTGCGCAGCGTCTGCCGGATGCGCTGGGCCAGATCGATCAGCAAGGCGTCGCCCGTGTGGTGGCCGTAGGCGTCGTTGACCGCCTTGAAACCATCCAGGTCGAAGAACAGCACGGCGAAGTAGCCCTTGCGGCGGCTGGCGCTTTCGATGGCCTGCTCCATCCGGTCTTCAAGCAGGATGCGGTTGGGCAATTTGGTCAGCGTGTCGTGCAGCGCCAGCTGCACCAGCTCTTCGTTGGCCTCGGCCAGCGAAGACGCCAGCGCCGAGGTGCGCGCCTCCAGCCGGTTGTCCAGCACGGCAACCACCAGGGCGATGGCCAGCACGCTGAGCGTCACTGCCGTGACCGCGATGGCCAGCCAGCCGGCCGAGATGCCGCCGTCGGCGGCCATGCAGATGCTGCCCGCAGGAAATCCCGCGGCTTCCATGCCGGAATAGTGCATGCCGACGATGGCGATGCCCATCACCACCGACGCCAGCGGCCGGGACAGCGCCACGCGCGGCCCGTCGTGGCGCAGCCGGTAGGTGATCCATAGCGCGGCGCCCGAGGCGGCCACGGCGATCACGATCGACAGCGCAAACCATTTGGTGTCGTAGACGATGCCGGGCGCCATGCGCATCGCGGCCATGCCCAGGTAGTGCATGGCGGCGATGCCCACGCCCATCAACAGGGCGCCGGCAATCAGCCTGCGCCAGGGCAACTCGTCCTTGCACACGATCCACAGGGCGAACGCCGAGCAGCCGATGGCGATGCCCAGCGACAGGACGGTCAGGGGCAGGTCGTAGCCCATGGGAATGGGCAGGTTGAACGCCAGCATGCCGACGAAGTGCATGGACCAGATGCCGATACCCATGGCGAGCGCGCCGCCCGCCAGCCAGTAGCGCGCGGCTGGCAGCCCGTTCGAGGCCCGTACGCGATTGGCCATGCCCAACGCCGTATATGACGCCAGGATGGCGACCCCTAGGGATACGAGGACGAGCGAAGGGTTATAAGTTCCAACGAGCATTTGTGGGGTCCTGTCCTGAGCGCTTACTGCGATCGCGCCGGCCTCAAATCAAATCAATTAGTAGTCAACAGTTGCAATTGGGTCGCAAGACAATTCCGGCTGTCGACGCTGGCGATTTACATACTCTCTTGTAGGGAAGGGGGATGCGGAGGGCGCTGCCTGCGGTCGGCGCTGCCGGGTGAGCTGCGCAGTCTCGCGGCAAGCGGTACGCGCGGCGCGGCAAGCGCCGGTCGGAAGCCCCGGCGCGCAGCGCATTCTGGACGCGCGTCCGAGGCTAAGGGATGGGTTATACCGAAATCGCGCTTCCAGAAGCTCACCAATCTTCACTTATGCTGTCAGGCGCGGATTGTCCGCCCGCGGGCAAGCGCCCACGGCGGCTGCCCGCGTGCTTCCCGGGCCGCCGGGGCGGCGTGCCGGGCGCGATCTTACACGGCCATGGGCGCGGTCAGCGGTGCGTGATGGGTGTAGCCGGACAGCGAGAAATCGCCCGGTTCCACCTTTTCCAGCCATTCAGGTTCGTAGCGGCCTGTCACGGCAAAATCGGGGATGCGGTCGGACAGCACCAGCTTGGGCGATTCGTAGGGCTCGCGGGCAAGTTGCTCGCGCAGCATCGGCAGGTGGTTTTCGTAGATGTGCGCGTCGCCGATGAAATACGTGAACCAGCGCGGCGTGTAGCCGGTCAGGCGTCCCACCAGGTGCAGCAGGGCGGCGCCTTCCGTCAGGTTAAAGGGGGTGCCCAGGCCGACGTCGTTGGAACGGATGTACAGGCAGAGCGAGATTTCGCGGGTGGTCGCGTTGGGCAGGAACTGGTAGAGCAGATGGCAGGGGGGCAGGGCCATTTCTTCGATCTGGGCCCAGTTCCAGCCGTGGAACAGGATGCGGCGGTCGCCCGGGCGCTCGTGGATGGTGTCCAGGCACTGGCGCAACTGGTCCACCGCCTTGTACAGCAGGACCTTCGGCACGCCGCCTTCTTCCAGATCGGCCACCTTGGCGTAGCCGCGGGCCAGCGCGTCTTCGACCTGCGCCGTGCGGCTAGCGTCCAGTACCTTGTAGGCCGGCCACTGGCGCCATTGGACGCCGTAGACCGGGCCCAGGTCGTCCGGGCCTTCGCGATAGGGGTTGGCCAGCCACTGGCTGTTTTCGTTGGCGTTCTGGTCCCAGACCTTGCAGCCCAGTTCGCGGAACTCCGCGGCGCTGCGCGAGGCGCGCATGAAACCCACCATTTCGCCGATGGCGGACTTGAACGCCAGCTTCTTGGTGGTGACGGCGGGGAAGCCCTTTTGCAGGTCGAACCGCAACGACGCGCCCGGCATGCTGAGGGTGCGTATGCCCGTCCGGTTCTCCTGCCACGCGCCGGTGTCCAGGATGGATTGAACGAGGTCCAGGTATTGTTTCATGGCGGTCCTTGTGTTCGCCCGCCCCGCGGGTGACGCAAATTGGCCGCCGCGTGCGACGCGGCGGCGCTTATCTAGATAGGGAAGAAAGGATAGGGCGAATTACACCACGCGGACACGCCTCAGGCGGCGGCGGGCGCTTCCTGCGTGTCGACGATGTCGACCGAAAACGTCAGTGCCGCGGTCTTCTCCAGCATGGCCGAGGCCGAGCAGTATTTTTCGTGCGACAACTGCACGGCGCGCTCCACCGCAGCTTGCGGCAGGTTGCGGCCCGTGACCGTGAAGGCGAAATGGATGCGGGTGAACACCTTGGGGTCGGCATCCGCGCGCTCGGCCTGAAGCTTGACGCTGCAACCCGTGACGGCGTGGCGGCCGCGTTTCAGGATCAGCACCACGTCGTACGCGGTGCAGCCGCCCGTGCCGGCCAGCAGCATTTCCATCGGGCGCGGCGCCAGGTTGTGGCCGCCGCCATCCACGGCGCCGTCCATCACGGCCACGTGGCCGCTGCCGGTGCTGGCGGTAAAGAGCATGCCGTTGGGGCCGCCCCAGTCGATCGTGCATTCCATGTCGTGTGTCCTTGAGCTTGAGCGCAGTCAATGGTTGATGATACCTGTTGCGTACAATTCCAGGCACGAGAGCCCCGCCCCGCATCAGGGGCGTGGGCGCCAGTTTTGCCAAGGAGTTGCCCATGTCCACCGCCCTGTCTCAATCCGGCCCCCTTTCTTTCCTGCGCCGCACCAGTCCGCTGGATGCCTTGCTGGCCGAAGCGGACCGCGCGTTGCGGGTGCTGTCCAACAGCGCGACCGCCGGCCGCCCGTACCCGGCCAAGTCCGCCGAAGCGCCAGATGCGATGTCGGCACAGGAAAAACGGCACGCAGCGGGCCTGATGCGCGTGAACCATGTGGGCGAGGTCTGCGCGCAGGCGTTGTACCGCGGGCAGGCGTCGGTCTGCCGCGAGCCCGCGCCGCGCGCGCTGCTGCTGAACGCGGCCTCCGAAGAAGTCGATCACCTGGTCTGGTGCAACGAGCGCCTGACCGAGCTGGGTAGCCGGCCCAGTCTCCTCAACCCGGTCTGGTACGCAGGATCGTTCGCGTTGGGCGTGTTGGCCAGTTATGCGGGGGTGCCGCGCAACCTGGGTTTCATGGCCGAGACCGAGCGGCAGGTGGAGGCGCATCTGGAAGAGCATCTACGCACCTTGCCGGTGCAGGATGAACGCTCGCGCGAGATTGTCCGCAAGATGAAGGACGACGAAGCCGAGCACCGCGCCAGCGCCGAGCGGGCAGGGGGCGTGCCGCTGCCTGCCCCGGTGAAAGCGGCGATGCGGGCGATGTCCAAGGTGATGACGACCACGGCATATTGGGTCTGAGGGGCGCGTGCAATCGAAATGTTGCAGTGCGCAAATTCGGCCGCATGCTGGTGCAGAACGCACCATTATGGTGCGAATGCCAGGGTGGGATTACCCGGTATCGTCTAGGGTTAGTCCGCAATGGGTTTACCCGTTCGGCAAAAACCCTTTTTTTGGTCAAACGACGTATTGATGCGGGTCTTCAGGGGGCAGCGGGGAATTTTGCGGCGAAAACGCAACGCGAAAACCGCCCCTCAAAAGAGATTAAAAAAATTCTTGCATCGCACAAAAAACCTCGGTACTATTCAGTCATCGGATGTTGAAACGCAGTCGGCGCGGTGCAAAACCCCGAACGCGTAGCGAGCAGAAAGCCAGCTCCCAACATGCCACGGTTGTCTCCTCCACCCTCCTCCTTTGGTGGATTTAGCCCGAGATCTTACGATCTCGGGCTTTTTTTTATGCCGAATCAATGTGTCCCTGTTTTTTGAGGGGATGCGGCCGGTGTGGCAGGTCGGCGGCATATCCACCCTATGGCGACATCCGCGTTTTCCCTGGGATATTTCGCGTGTTCCCCTGCGGAAAGCTCTACAATCACCGCATGAAATCCGTCTCTCCGCGCGTCCGCGGTTTTGTTGCATCAGCCCCCTCCAACCTGCGGCCTGGCGGCGGACGAACGGCCCCATCCCGGGTGTTACGTTTCGTGCCCCTGAATTGCACTTCCTTATCCCTGCCATATATGGGCGTTACACCTGCCTCCCATAATGGCGGGCCTGTCTCGATAGACCAACCAGAGGTGATTCTGTGACCTGGCTGTATATCTGCGTGGTCGCGTTCATGGTGGGCGGGCTCATCGTGTGGTCGGAACGCTGGCATGGCCGCTTTACCGGCGACAGCGACCTGAACAAGCCGCAAGCGAACCATTCCCGCGCGACCCCCCGCGTCGGCGGCTTGGCCGTGCTTGCCGGCACCTTGCTGGGCCTGCTGGTGCTGGGCCCCGCCAACATGACGCTGACGTGGCTGTGGCCCGCGCTGTTTGTCGCCGCGCTGCCGGTGTTCGTGGCTGGCCTGCTGGAAGACATCACTAAAGATATCGGCGCCAGCAAGCGCTTGCTGGCGGCGTTCCTGTCGGCGGCGATCGCCTGGTGGCTGCTGGGCGGCGTCAGCCGCGTCGGCATGGCGCCGGTGGACTACGTGCTGTCGTTCTGGCCGGTGTCGCTCTTGTTCACCATGATCGCGGTGGGCGGCTGTACGCATGCTTTGAACATCGTGGACGGCATGAACGGCCTGGCCGGCATGGTCGCCACCTTGATGTCGGTGTCGATCAGCCTTGTCGCGATGCAAGTGGGCGACGTGCCGATCTTCCTGATCTCCGCCGCACTGGCATCGGCCACGCTGGGCTTCCTGGTTTGGAACTTCCCGTTCGGGCGCGTGTTCCTGGGCGATGGGGGCGCTTACTTCCTGGGCTTCATGCTGGCCGAACTGGCCGTGCTGCTGGTCGTGCGCAACCCGTCGGTGTCGCCGTTCTACGCGCTGGCCGTGCTGTTCTACCCCGTATTCGAAACCGGTTTCTCGATCTGGCGCCGGCGCTTCAAGCGCGGCGTGCCGGTCGACCAGCCGGATGCCTTGCACCTGCACCAGCTGGTGTTCCGCCGCCTGGTCCGCGTGACGTTCAGCCGGGGCCGGCGTCATGCCGTGCCGGCGCTGTGCAATGCGATGGCGTCGCCCTACATGTGGGTGCTGGCGCTGATCGGCCTGGTGCCGGCCACGATCTGGTGGGACAACGCGTGGGCGCTTAGCGCCAGCCTCGTGGTGTTCGCCAGCGTCTATATCTGGCTGTATGCGCGGCTGGTGTCCTGGCGCCGTCCGGGATGGTTGCTGCTGCCGTCCGTTTTGAAGACTACGGATTAGTTTTGAGTGCCCCGGCGACTGCCGCCGGGGGCTCGGTTATCTATCACCCGACCATATTTAAAATGCCGTAATCGTTCTACGGTGAAGGGAGAGTTATGTTGCGAATTCAGGATGTGAAACTCGCTGTCGTCGGCCTGGGCTACGTCGGTCTGCCGCTGGCGGTGGAGTTCGGCAAGAAGCGCTCGGTCATCGGCTTCGATATCAATACGCGCCGTATCGACGCACTGAAGGCGGGCCACGACCACACGCTGGAAGTCAGCGATGACGAGCTGGCCGAAGCCGCTCAACTGACCTACACCGCCGACCGCGCAGAACTGGGCCAGGCCAACGTGTTCATCGTGACCGTCCCGACCCCCATCGACGAATACAAGCAGCCCGACCTGACCCCGCTGGTCAAGGCCAGCGAGACCATCGGCGCCGTGCTCAAGCGTGGCGACATCGTCATCTATGAATCCACCGTTTACCCGGGCGCCACGGAAGAAGACTGCGTGCCGGTGCTGGAACGCGTGTCCGGCCTGAAGTTCAATGTGGACTTCTACGCCGGCTACAGCCCCGAGCGCATCAACCCGGGCGACAAGGACCACCGCGTCAGCACCATCAAGAAGGTGACCTCGGGTTCCACGCCTGAAGTGGCCGAACTGGTCGACCAGCTGTACAAGCAGATCATCACCGCCGGCACGCACAAGGCGTCCAGCATCCGCGTGGCGGAAGCCGCCAAGGTGATCGAGAACACGCAGCGCGACGTGAACATCGCGCTGATCAACGAACTGGCCCTGATCTTCAACAAGATGGGCATCGACACCGAAGCCGTGCTGCAAGCCGCCGGCACCAAGTGGAACTTCCTGCCGTTCCGTCCGGGCCTGGTGGGCGGCCACTGCATCGGCGTGGACCCGTACTACCTCACGCACAAGGCGCAATCGATCGGCTACCACCCCGAGATCATCCTGGCGGGCCGCCGCCTGAACGACTCGATGGGCGGCTACGTGGTGTCGCAACTGGTCAAGGCGATGACCAAGCAGCGCATCCATGTGCAAGGCGCGCGCGTGCTGGTCATGGGCCTGGCCTTCAAGGAAAACTGCCCCGACCTGCGCAACACCCGCATCGTGGACATCGTGCGCGAACTGGGCGACTACAACGTTGACGTCGACGTGTACGACCCGTGGGTCGACCCCGAGGAAGCCATGCACGAATACGGTCTGACGCCCGTCGCCAAGCTCGAAGAGGGCAAGTACGACGCGGTGATCCTGGCCGTGGCGCACAACCAGTTCAAGGCCTTGGGCGCCGAGGGCATCCGCAAGCTGGGCAAGGCGCAACACGTTCTGTACGACCTGAAGTACGTGCTGTCGGCTGCCGAATCCGACCTGCGCCTGTAAGGATTCCGATATGACTACACGCTTCGAAACCATCAAGCAGGAACTGGCGGCCGCGCCGCGCAAGTGGCTGGTGACCGGCTGCGCCGGCTTCATCGGGTCGAACCTGCTTGAAACCCTGCTCAAGCTGGACCAGACCGTCACGGGCCTGGACAACTTCGCGACGGGACACCAGCGCAACCTGGATGAAGTGCGCACCTCGGTCTCGGCCGAGCAGTGGGCGCGCTTTTCCTTCGTGCAAGGCGATATCCGCGACCTGGACGCTTGCCGTCGCGCCGTTGACGGCGTGGACTTCGTGCTGCATCAAGCCGCGCTGGGCTCCGTGCCGCGTTCGTTGAAGGATCCGATCACCACCAACGAGGTGAACATCGGCGGCTTCCTGAACATGCTCGTCGCCGCCCGCGATGCGCAAGTGAAGTCGTTCGTCTATGCGGCGTCCAGCTCCACTTACGGCGACCACCCGGCATTGCCCAAGGTGGAAGAGAACATCGGCAAGCCCTTGTCGCCCTACGCCGTGACCAAGTACGTGAACGAGCTGTATGCGGACGTGTTCGCCCGTTCCTACGGCTTCGAGACCGTCGGCCTGCGCTACTTCAACGTGTTCGGCAAACGCCAGGACCCGGACGGCGCCTACGCCGCCGTGATCCCGAAGTGGACTGCCGCGATGATCAAGGGCGACGACGTCACCATCAATGGCGACGGCGAGACCAGCCGCGATTTCTGCTTCGTGGACAACGCGGTGCAGGCCAACCTGCTGGCCGCGATGGCGCCGGCGGAAGGCCGCAACCAGGTCTACAACGTGGCCGTCAGCGGCCGCAGCACGCTGAACGACCTGTTCGGCTTCCTGGTCAAGGCGCTGGGCAACCAGAACGTCAACTACGGCAAGAAGCCCGTGTATGCCGACTTCCGCGCCGGCGACGTGCGCCACTCGCAGGCCGACGTCAGCAAGGCCGGCCGCCTGCTGGGCTACGCGCCTTCGCACACCGTGCTGCAAGGCCTGGAAGTGGCCATGCCCTGGTACACGCAATTCCTGCGTTGATTTGAAAGCACTCATCCGCAAACTCGGCAACATCCACCCGGACCACCAGCGCATCTTCAAAGGCGCTTTCCGGGTGGCCGTGTTCCTGCTGCTGGGCAAGGCCGCCGGCGCCATCAAAGAGATGGCGGTGGCCTACCGGTACGGCGTCAGCGACGCCGTGGACGCCTACCAGTTCACGATGACCATGGCCACCTGGTTGCCGGTCACGATCGTGGGCGTGCTGTCGGTGGTCTTGATTCCGGTTCTGGTGCGGCTGCGCCGCGCGGATGACGCCGAGCGCGACCAATTCATCAAAGAACTTCAAGGCTGGGTGGCCGCGGCCGGCATAGCGCTGGCCATCGGCACCTGGTTCGCCTGGCCGTATGTGGTGGACGCGCTGGGCAAGGGATTGCCCGAGCGCGTGCGCGGCATGACGGGCGATCTGCTCATCGCCTTTGCGCCGGTGTCGGCGCTGCTGCTGATCGCGGGCATCAGCGCCGCGCGGCTGCGCGCGCATGAACGCCACGTCAATACGTTGCTCGATAGTGTGCCCGCCGTGGCGACGCTGGCCTGGGTAATGCTGGCCGTCAGCGCCGACGGCGTGGGGCCGCTGCTATGGGGCACGCTGGTGGGGTATGCCATCCAGACCGTCTGGCTGGCCTGGCTGGCGGCGCGGGCGGACGGCGGCTTCTGGGGCGCGCCGCGCCTGACCCTGCGTTCACCGCACTGGCCGGAACTGATGGGCGCCGCCGGCGTGATGCTGATCGGCCAGGTGGCGATGAGCTTCGTCGGCCCGCTGGACCAATACGCCGCGGCCAACCTGGGCGCCAATGCGAACGCGACGCTGGGCTACGCCAGCCGGCTGCTGTCCCTCTTGCTGGGCATCGGCGCCGTGTCGGTGGGCCGCGCCGCGTTGCCGGTGCTGGCCGATGTGCAGGCCCGGGGCGATACCGGCCGCGCGCGCAGCATGGCGCTGAAATGGTCGGTGCTGATGGTGGGGGCGGGCGCGGTGGCGGTGGCGATCGGCTGGGTGCTGGCGCCGTGGGGCGTGTCCGTGCTGTTCCAGCGCGGCGCCTTCACCGCGGAGAATACCGAGGCCGTCGCGCATGTGCTGCGCTGGGGCCTGCTGCAATTGCCGTTCTACTTCGGCGTGCTGATCCTGGTGCAACTGCTGGCCAGCCAGAACCGCTATCGCATCATGGCCGCCATCGCGGTAGCCAATTTTGCGCTGAAGGCCGCGTTGAACACCGTGCTGGCGCCCAAGATGGGCGCGGCGGGCATCATGCTGGCAACCAGCCTCATGTATGTGCTGTCCTTCGCGTGCTACCTGGTGGTGGCGATGCGCAAGGCCGAACCCAAGGAGGCCGATTGAATGTCCCAAGCCGAATCCGGCCGTGCATTGCGCGTCCTGCTGTTCATCCATTCGCTGCATGGGGGCGGCGCTGAGCGTGTCGCCGCCGACCTGAGCGCCCACTGGGCGCAGATGGGGCGAGAGGTGATGGTGGTGACGCAGGCCAGCGCCGATGGCGATGTCTATGCCTTGCACCCCGATGTCCGCCGCGAGGTCCTGCACACCGCGGGCGAGGGCGGGGGCTTGCGCGGCATCTGGAGCAATGTGCAGCGCGTGCGCGCGCTGCGCCGGGTGATCAAGGCGTTCCGTCCGGACATCGTCCTGGGCATGATGACCACGGCGTCCGTGCTCTCCGTGCTGGCAAGCGCCGGCCTGGGATGCCGCGTGATCGCGACCGAGCACACGCATCCGCCGTCGCAGACGCTTTCGGGCCTGTGGCTGCGCCTGCGCCGGCTGACCTATCCGCGCGCCGCGCGCGTCGTCGCCTTGACGCGCGGCACGGCCGACTGGATCGAACAGCACGTGCCGGGCTCCCGGCTGGCGGTCATCCCCAACGCCGTGCACTGGCCTTTGCCGCGCGCCGAGCCGCTGCTGGCCCCGGTGTCGGGCGACGGGCGCAAGCGCTTGCTGGCGGTAGGGCGGCTGCATGCGGACAAGGGATTCGACCTGCTGATCCAGGCGTTCGCCACGCTGGCGCCGTCGCATCCGGACTGGGATCTGGTTATCCTGGGCGAAGGCGATGAACGCGCCGCCCTCGAAGCGCAGGTCGACCAAGCGGGGCTGGCGTCGCGCGTTTCGATGCCCGGACGCGCCGGCAACGTGGGCGATTGGTACCAAAGTGCCAATCTGTACGTGCTGACGTCGCGCTTTGAGGGGCTGTCCAACACCTTGCTTGAATCGATGGCCAGCGGCCTGGCCGCCGTGTCGTTCGATTGCGATACCGGCCCGCGCGAGATCGTGCGCGAAGGTATCGATGGCGTGCTCGTCCGCCCCAATGGCGACGTGCCCGCGCTCTCCAAGGCGCTGGCCGACGTCATGGGCAATGATGCCGCGCGCCAGCGCATGGCGCATGCCGCGACCGACGTGCGCGACCGGTTTTCGGCCGCGCGCGTACTGCAACAATGGCAAGAACTTTTTGACGGTGTGCGCGCATCCGGCCGCTAGGCCCGCGCGGCACGCCGTTGCTACGGTGACCACGAGAACTTCATCATGTGTGGAATAGTCGGAATTTGGGGCCCTGTCGGAAACAAGGAGCGCGTGCTGGCGGAAAGCTGCCGCCGCATCCGCCACCGCGGGCCGGACAGCAACGGTTTCTGGGAAGACCCCGAGGCTGAACTGGCCCTGGCGCACGTCCGCCTGGCGATCCTGGATTTGACCGAAGCCGGCCACCAGCCCATGACGTCCGCCTGCGGCCGATATGTCATGGTGTTCAACGGCGAGATCTACAACCACCTCGACATCCGCAAGCAGCTGGAGCAATCCGCGCTGGCGCCGTCCTGGCGCGGGCACTCCGACACCGAAACCCTGCTGGCGGGCTTCACCGCGCTGGGCATCGAGGCGACCTTGCAGGCCGCCGTGGGCATGTTCGCGATCGCGCTGTGGGATCGGGCGTCGCGCAAGCTGATGCTGGCGCGCGACCGCATGGGTGAAAAACCGCTGTACTACGGCTACTCCGGCGCCGAACTGGTGTTCGCCTCCGAACTGAAGGGCCTTATGCCCATTCCGGGATTCGGCCGCGACCTGAACCGCAACGCGTTGGCCTCGTTCATGCGGCACAACTACATCCCGGCGCCCCAATCCATCTACCAAGGCATCGCCAAGCTGCCGCCGGGCACCTGGGTCGAATTCACGGCCGACGACACCCGCAGCCGCCGCATGCCCGAGCCGCGCGTGTACTGGTCGGCGCGCGACGCCGCGGACGCCGCAGCCAAGTCGCTGCTGACGTTCGAGTCCGACGCGCAGGCCACCGAAGCGCTGGAAGGCGTGTTGTCCAAGGCGGTCGGCGGCCAGATGCTGGCGGACGTGAGCCTGGGCGCCTTCCTGTCGGGCGGCATCGATTCGTCGACCATCGTGGCCCTGATGCAGGCGCAAAGCGCCAAGCCCGTGCGCACCTTCGCGATCGGCTTCCACGAAAAGGGCTATGACGAAGCGCAGCACGCGAAAGCCGTGGCGACGCACCTGGGCACGGACCATACCGAACTCTACGTGACCGCCGAAGACGCCTTGGCCGTGGTGCCGTCGCTGGCGGACATGTACGACGAACCGTTTGCCGATTCGTCGCAGATCCCGACCTCGCTCGTCACGAAAATGGCACGGCAGCACGTTACCGTCGCCTTGTCGGGCGATGGCGGCGACGAACTGTTCGGCGGCTATTCGCGCTATTTCCGCGTGAACAACTGGTGGCAGCAATGCGAGCGTTTTCCTTCGCTGCTGCGCAAGCCCGCGGGCGCACTGCTGTCCGCATCCACCCATCTGCCGGGGCGCGGCGCCTGGCGCGGCAAGGTCGGCAAGCTGGGCGAGCTGCTGCGCACCGACTCGCGCGGCGATTTCTATCGCCACTTCGTGTCGTACTGGGCCGACCCCACCAAGGTGGTCAAGGGCGGCGTGGAACCGGTCTCGGAATTTGCGCGGACCATGCAGGGTTCCACCTTCGAATCCATGATGAAGCTGGATACGATCACCTATCTGCCGGACGATATCCTCGTCAAGGTGGACCGCGCCGCGATGGCGGTCAGCCTGGAAACGCGCGTGCCGCTGATCGACCACCGCGTCTATGAATTCGCCTGGAGCCTGCCGCACCAGTACAAGGTGCGCGGCAACACGGGCAAGTGGCTGTTGCGCCAGGTGCTGCATCGCCATGTGCCGCAGGCCCTGGTGGACCGCCCCAAGCGCGGCTTTGCCGTGCCGCTGGCCGCGTGGCTGCGTGGCCCGCTGCGGGAATGGGCGGACGCATTGCTGGACCCCACGCGCCTGCGTCAGGAGGGCTGGTTCGAACCGGAACCCATTCTGCGCAAGTGGCGTGAACACACGTCGGGCCACCGCAATTGGGACAGCCATTTGTGGGGCGTCCTGATGATGCAGGCCTGGTTGGACCGTTATCGCGCAGGACCGGATCAAGGGGGATCTATTGGGAGTCTTTGACGAATGAGAATATTGATGCTGGTCAGTTCCATGCATGCGGGCGGCGCCGAACGGGTGGCCGCCACGCTGGTTAGCGCATGGGCCGAACGCGGGGATGCCGTCACCTTGACGCCCACCTATTCGTCCAAGGGCACGTGCTTTTATCCCTTGTCTGACAAGGTCGAACTCGCATGGCTGGCGGACATCGCCGGCACGCGGGATTCGGGGGCAATGGCCGCGTTCAAGCGCCTGTTGGCCTTGCGCAGGCACATCCGCGACACCAAGCCCGATGTGGTGGTGTCCTTCCTGACCAACGTCAATGTGGCCGCCATCCTCGCCACGCGGGGCCTGGGCGTGCCGCTCATCGTCTGCGAAAGGACGAATCCGGTCGCCGAGACGACGACGGGCACCGTGTGGCGCAAGCTGCGCCGCCTGCTGTATCCGCGCGCCGACATGGTGACCGTGCAGGCGGAAGACACTGCCGGCCCGTTCTCGCGCCAGGTGCCGGGCATCAAGCGCCTGGCCGTCATTCCGAATCCCTTGCCCGCGCCTTTGCTCGACGCGCCCCGGGTGTCGCAACGCGAGGATGACGGCCCGCGTGAATTGCTGGCGATGGGGCGTCTGGTCTCTGACAAGCAATTCGATCTGCTGATCGATGTCTTCGCGCAATTGGCGCCGTCGAATCCGGATTGGAACCTGCGGATCTGGGGCGAAGGCCCCGAGCGCGCGGCGCTGGAAGCGCAGATCGCACGGCTGGGCCTGGCATCGCGGATCAGCCTGCCCGGCCGCACCGAAACGCCATGGGACGAACTGGCGCGCGGGCAAGCCTTCGTGTTGAGTTCGCTGGTCGAGGGTTTTCCCAACGTCCTCCTGGAAGCCATGTCGCTGGGCCTGCCTTGCGTGGCCTTCGATTGCCCCAGCGGCCCGCGCGAGATGACGCGCGACGGCCAGGACGCCTTGCTGGTGCCGGCGGGCGACCGTGATGCCCTGCGCGACGCGTTGCAGCGCGTGATGGGCGACCTGTCCTTACGCCGGCAACTGGGCGAACGCGGCGCGACCGCGGTGCGCCACCGCTATGCGTTGGCCAGCGTGCTGTCGGAATGGGATGAACTGTTCGAAGCGGTGCAGGAGGGGCGATGAGCGCCTCCGCAATGCGTGTCCTGCACGTCATCACGGGCCTGGGGCAGGGCGGTGCGGAATCCGTGCTGCTGCGGCTGGCGACGTATCCCGAACCCGGCGTGGAGCACATCGTCGTCTCGCTGACCGATGAGGGCATCTACGGCGAGCGCCTGCGCGCGGCCGGTGTTGCCGTGCACGCGCTGGGCATGAAGCGTGGGCGGGTCAGCCTGGGCGGTTTCCTGGCCTTGCGCCGCTTGATCGCCAGCGCGCGTCCTGACGCCGTGCAGACCTGGATGTACCACGCCGACCTGATCGGCGGTTTGGCCGCCCGCCTGGCGGGCGTGCGCGCCATCGCTTGGGGCATCCGCAATTCCGGCGCGCACCTGGAGCGCAGCAGCCGTTCGGCGCGCCTGGTCCTGCGCGCCTGCGCGCTGTTGTCGGGCAGCGTGCCGCGCGCCATTGTCTGCGCGGCCCAGAACGCGGCCGAACGCCACGCGGAAAAAGGCTACCGCCGCGACCGGATGGTGGTGATCTCCAACGGCTACGACCTGTCGCGCTATGCGCCCGATGCCCTGGCCCGTGCGCGCGTACGTGCGCAATGGGGGTTGTCCGAGGATGCGCCGGTGATCGGTTGCGTGGCCCGTTGGGACCCGCTCAAAGACCACGCCAACCTGTTGCGTGCCGTGGCCGCGCTCGTGCGCGATGGCCGCGACGCCGGGCTGCGCTGCGTGCTGGTCGGACGCGGCATGGCGCCGGACAACGCCGAACTGGCTGCCCTGATCGACAAGCTGGATCTGCGCGAACGCGTGATCCTGGCGGGTCCAAGCGACGACGTGCCGGCGGTGATGAACGGGCTGGACGTGCATGTGCTGTCCAGTTGCGCGGAAGGTTTTCCCAATGTGGTGGCCGAGGCGATGGCTTGCGGCGTCTATTGCGTCGTGACCGACGTGGGCGACGCCGCCTATATCGTCGGTGATACGGGCATCGTGGTGCCGCCTGAACAGGCCGAGGCGCTGGCGCGCGGCATCGAGACCGCCTTGTGCGATGTGGCCGCGCGCGGCAGCGGACGGGCGGGCGAAGCAGGACGTGCCCGCGTGCTGGAAAATTTTGATCTTGCCCGCATGGTGCAACGTTACCTCGCCGTATGGCGCCGTATTTCTGGAGTCCAGGCATGAGCGCCGGCCGCCGCTTGATGTTCGTCGTCAATAACCCCGCGTTCTTCATGTCGCACCGGGTACCGGTGGCGCTGGCGGCGCAACGCGCCGGCTATGACGTGCACGTGGCCACGATGGACGGCCCGGCAGTGGCCGACATCCAGGCCCTTGGCATGACGCACCACGCCATCCCCATGACGCGCAGCGGCAAGCATCCTTTGCAGGAACTGGGAACGTTGCTGGCCTTGGTGCGCCTGTTCCGCCGCGTGCGGCCCGATGTGGTGCACCTGGTCACCATCAAGCC
>NZ_DBHKZA010000049.1:0-17321 GCF_057314935.1 Achromobacter sp. | reverse complement strand
TGCGCCTGTTCCGCCGCGTGCGGCCCGATGTGGTGCACCTGGTCACCATCAAGCCCGTGCTCTACGGCGGCATTGCCGCGCGCCTGGCCCGCGTGCGCGGCATGGTGGCCGCCATTTCAGGACTGGGCTTCGTGTTCCTGTCCAATTCGCTGAAGATGCGGCTGGTGCGTTCCGTGGTGGCCAGGCTGTACCGGATCGCACTGGGCCATCCGAACAGCCGTGTGATCTTCCAGAACGCCAACGACCGCGACCTGCTCAAATCGCTGGGCGCCGTGCGCGACGCTCAGGTTGTCATGATCCGCGGCGCGGGTGTGGACCTGGATGCCTATCGCGCCTTGCCCGAGCCGCCGGCGCCGCCGGTCGTGGTCACGATGGTGGCTCGCCTGCTGCGCGACAAGGGCGTGCAGGAGTTCGTGCAGGCCGCGGGCCTCCTGCGCCAGCGCGGCTTGCCGGTGACGATGCAATTGGTGGGCGGGGTGGATTCGGGCAACCCCGCGTCGGCGACGCAGAGCGAGGTCGACGCCTGGCAACGCGACGGAGCGGTCCAGGCGCTGGGCGAGCGTTCGGATGTGGCGGCGCTCTACGCCGCCTCTCACATTGCCGTCTTGCCGTCGTACCGGGAAGGCCTGCCCAAGTCGCTGATCGAAGCCGCCGCGTGCGCGCGCGCGGTCGTGACGACCGATGTGCCGGGTTGCCGGGATGCGATCGAGGCCGGTGAAACCGGTTTGCTGGTACCGGTGCGCGATGCGCAGGCCCTGGCCGACGCGATCGCCCGTCTGGCGGAAGATCCGGCGCTGCGGCAGGCCATGGGCTTGGCGGGAAGGGCGCTGGCCGAACGCGAGTTCAATATCGAACGGGTCGCCAGCATCCACGTCGCTCTGTACGACGCGCTGAGCGCCTGACGGCGCCCAGCCGTGCCGGACTAGTGGCGACGCGCGATCGCGTCGATCCAGAAGCGGGTGGAAGGATCCTGCTGGCTGGTTTGCGGGGAATCCAGCTCGCGCATGATGTTCTTGGCCAGCACCTTGCCGAACTCCACGCCCCATTGGTCGAACGGATTGATGCCCCAGATCACGCCCTGCACGAACACCTTGTGCTCGTAGAGCGCCAGCAGCGCGCCCAGCGTATAGGCCTCCAGGCGCGGTAGCACGATCAGCGATGATGGGCGCCCGCCCGGGTGCACGCGGTGCTGCGCCAACACGCGCGCGCGGGCCGGATCGTGTTCGGTGGCGGAGGTTTCCGCCAGCGCCTCTTCAAACGATTTGCCGCGCAAGAGCGCAGACCGCTGCGCCAGGCAATTGGCGATCAGCAATTCGTGGTGGCGCGCATAGGCGTGGTCGGGCTGTTCGCACAGGATGAAGTCCACGGGGGCGCCCATGGTGTCCTGGTGCAGCCATTGGAAGAACGTGTGCTGGCAGTCGGTGCCTGACATGCCCCAGATCGCGGCGCCGGTCGGCACGCCCGCCGGGCTGCCGTCAGCGGTGGCGACTTTGCCCAGCGACTCCATCTCCAGCTGCTGCGCCCATGGCACGATGTGGTACAGCCGAGAGTCGTAGGGCGCGATCACCAGCGAGTCATACCCCAGCACGCTGCGGTTGACGACGCCTGACAACGCCAGCTGCACCGGCGCGTTCTCCGCGATCGGCGCCGTGCGGAAATGCTCGTCCATGGCCGCCGCGCCCGCCAGCAACTGGTCGAACGCGTCCGTGCCCAGCGCCAGCGCGATCGGCAGGCCGATCGCCGACCAGAGCGAGTACCGGCCGCCGACCCAATCCCAGATCTGGAAAATGTGGTCGGGCAAGATGCCCAGGTTCAGCGCAGCTTCGACATTGGCGGTGATCGCCACGACCTGCTTGATGGGATCGGCCACGCCGGCTTCGCGCAGCCAGTTCATCGCGACTTCGGCGTTGGCCAGCGGCTCGGTCGTGGTGAAGGATTTCGAAGCGACGATGACCAGCGTGTCGTGCGGATCCAGCCGGCTCATGGCGTCGGCGACGGAGTGAGAATCCACGTTGGAGGCAAAGCGCACTTCCCGCTTGGCGCCGCCATGCCGCAAGGCGCGCGTCACCAGACGCGGTCCCCAGTCGCTGCCGCCGATGCCCAGGTGCAGCACGTAGCCGTAGCGGTCCGCCTTGTCGGCTTCGCGCACGAATTCGCGCAGGCGTTCGCGTTCGGCCAACACCGCGCCGGCGACCGCGGCGGGCGGCTGCGGCGCGCGCAGCGCCGTGTGCCAGGCGGCGCGCCCTTCGGTCCAGTTGGCGTCGCCGCCGTCGAACAGCATGGCGCGGGCCGCATCAAAGCCCTGCTGCGCCAGCAACGCCGCCGACGCGTCCTGCAAGGCGGGCGAATGGGCTTGGGAACTCAAGTCCAGGCGCAGGCCCGGGGCATTGATCAGCCGCAGTTGCTCACCGTGCCGCGATGCGGCGTTGGCCGCTGCGGTGAATTGTTGCCAGGCTGGACTGTTGGGAAGTGACATGGGCGGATCAGAAAGGCAGTTTGGCTTCTGGTGCGAGCTTGCCCAGTTCGCGGCGGAAATCGGCCTGGATGCGTTCCAGCGCTGCGGCATTCTGCGCTTCGAAACGCAACACTACGACGGGCGTGGTGTTGGAGGGGCGCGCCAGGCCGAAGCCGTCGGCGTACTCGGCGCGCACGCCGTCGATGGTGATCACGCGGCGGGCGTCGGGGAATTGGCCTTGGTCCTGCAACGCCTTGACCAGGGTGAAAGGCTGGCCCTCTTCCATCTCCAGCTTCAGTTCGGGCGTGGACACGTCTTGCGGCAGGGCTTCCAGCGGCGCGCACGCATCGGCGAAGCGCGACACGATCTCCAGCAGGCGGGCGCCGGTGTACAGACCGTCGTCAAAGCCGTACCAGCGTTCCTTGAAGAAGATGTGGCCGCTCATTTCACCGGCCAGCGGCGCGCCGGTTTCAGCCAGCTTGGCCTTGACGAGCGAGTGGCCGGTCTTCCACATCAGCGGCACGCCGCCCGCGGCTTCGACGGACAGGCCGACATGGCGGCTGCACTTGACGTCGTAGATGATGGTGGCGCCGGGGTTGCGGTCCAGCACGTCGCGGGCGAAGAGCACCAGTTGGCGGTCAGGCCAAATGATCTGGCCCGATTTCGTGACCACGCCCAGGCGGTCGCCGTCGCCGTCGAAGGCCAGTCCCAGTTCGCAGTCGGTTTGCGCCACGCACTTGATCAGGTCCTGCAGGTTCTTGGGTTCGGCCGGGTCAGGGTGGTGATTGGGGAAGGTGCCGTCGACCTCGCAGAACAGTTCCGTGACCTCGCAGCCCAGCGCCCGGAACAATTGGGGCGCGACCGCGCCGGCGACGCCGTTGCCGCAGTCGATCGCGATCTTCATGGGGCGGGCCAGCTTGACGCCGGACGCCACGCGCGCGATGTAGGAGGCGATCAAATCCAGTTGGCGACGGACACCGGCGCGCTCGGCGGGCGCCGGGCTGGGGCCGTTCATGGCTGCGCCCAGCGCCTGCACGTCGTCGCCGTACAGGGCGCGTCCGCCCATCATCATCTTGAACCCGTTGTACTTGGGCGGGTTGTGGCTGCCCGTGATGGCCACGCCGGAGCCGCACTGCATGATATGGGTGGCGAAATAGACCAGGGGGGTCGGGACCATGCCGATGTCCAAGGTGTCCACGCCGCCTTCCAGCATGCCCTCCTGCAACGCCGTCGAGAGCATTTCGCTGCTCAGCCGGCCATCCCGGCCGACCACCAGCGTCTGCACGCCCGCTTCGCGCGCGCGGGCGGCCAGGGCCACGCCCAAGGCGCGGGCGAACGAGGCGTCGATCAGGTCCGGCACGGTGCCGCGAATGTCATAGGCCTTGAAGACCGAGGCGGGAAACTGCGACTTGTTATTGCCCACGACGATTCCTTGATAAGAGGGTTGCAACGGGGATTTTGACGGGGTGTCATGGTATACCCGCACATCAAAACCCGCCTGAGAAGAGGGTCAAGGTGGAATTATCCTCCATTGGCCGGGTGTGCCTCATCCGGCGGGCGGCGTAGGGCGTCTTAAGGGTTGGCGGGCGCCCTGATTTGGTGCACGGCGGGTGGCGGCCGCCTTGATCCGGTGCGACCGCGGAGGCGGTCTGAAGCGTCTTCGGCGGGGGCGCCGCGTGGCATGGAAATTGCTCGTCATCCGAAGGTGATACGCTTGCTATGCAAGCAGAAAGACCGGGAGGGGCCATGGGTGCCAAAGTTTCTACTGTCATGACGTCGAGGGGAGCCACCAGCAGGCGAGGCCCCCCCACGGACTACGCCGGGCCGGCCGCAGGCCGCGAGCGCCGGCTTGATATCCATGTTTTCGTCTCTGACACCGGCGAACTGGCCACCGGCCGCGCCTGGGAGCGCTGCGTCTGGCGCGAAGCCCGCGTGTTGATCGCCGAGTGTCCGGCGCCGCACCTGCCGGCTTCCGTCGAAGCCGCGCTGCGCCTTATCGCCGCCGATGTCGCCCGCGACCGCGGTTGGGAGGGGATGGGTACGGTGGCCTTTTCGCTGGACGACCGCAGCGGCGTATTCCGGGTGACGGATGCACAGGCGCAACCCAATGCCACGGGTGCGCCCGTGGCCGGCCACGACCCTGACGCCGCCCATGCGCTGGAAATGCGCATCGATGGCTGCGTGGACCGCCGCCTGCCTTGCACCCGACTGCTGGTGTGCGGCGCGACGCGTGGCGAAGCCTTGCGCCGGGCCTACCGCGCGCTGTCCGAAATGCCGGGGCCGGCGGGCGTCGACCGTGCTTTCCTGATGAGCCGCATCGCGTCCCGGGCGTACTGCTCCGGGCTGACCGGCACGCGGCTGGATCAGGCGGTCGGCTAGGCCGGCGCTTTTGCTGGCGCTTCGGCCGTGGCGATTCCGCCCCTACAATGTCCGCACATCCCTTGACCTGAGCCTGGGCGATACCAGGCCATTCTTGTGCGGCGCCTATGACTTTGCTGAGCGATCTACAGTCCCTGCTGGGGTTCTCCCACGTATTGACCGGTGCGGACGCTGACTCTTATGTGCAGGACTGGCGCCGCCGCTACCGCGGCGCGGCGCTGGCGGTGATCCGCCCCGGCTCGACCGAGGAAGTCGCCGCCGCCGTGAAACTGTGCATGCATCATGGCGTGCCCCTGGTGCCGCAAGGCGGCAACACCGGCTTGTGCGGCGGCGCCACCCCGGACGACTCCGGCCGTGCCGTGGTGCTGTCCACGGCGCGCCTGACCGCCGTGCGCAACCTGGACACCGCCAACGACACCATCACGGTCGAGGCGGGCTGCATCCTGCAGGCCGTCCAGGAGGCCGCCGCCGCGGCCGACCGGCTGTTTCCGCTCAGCCTTGCGGCCGAAGGCAGCTGCACCATTGGCGGCAACCTGGCCACCAACGCCGGCGGCACCCAGGTGCTGCGCTACGGCAATACGCGCGACCTGACGCTGGGCCTGGAAGTGGTGACCGCCGAAGGCGAAATCTGGAACGGCCTGCGCGGCTTGCGCAAGGACAACACCGGCTATGACTTGCGCGACCTGTACATCGGCAGCGAGGGAACGCTGGGCATCATCACGGCCGCCACGCTGAAGCTGTTCCCGCGGCCGGTGGCATCGTGCACCGCGCTGTTGACGCTGGATACGATCGACCACGCGGTGGATGTGCTGGCGCGCGCACGTTCGGGCTTCGGCGCCGCGCTGACCGGCTTCGAACTCATGAGCGGCGCTTGCCTGCAGGCCGTGGTGCGCCTGTTCCCGCAACAGCGCCTGCCCTTTGAAGGCGCTTCCGCCGAATCGCCGTGGTTCGCGCTGCTTGAACTGTCCGACAGCGAAAGCGAGGCGCATGCGCGGGACCGTTTCGAGGCCGTGCTGGGCGACGCCATCGATGCGGGCCTGGTCAACGATGCCGCGATCGCCGCCAACGTGGCGCAAAGCAAGGCGCTGTGGCATCTGCGAGAGAGCATTCCGCTGGCCGAGGCCGAATTGGGCAAGTCGGTCAAGCATGACGTGTCCATCCCCATTTCGTCCATCGCGGGCTTCGTGCACAAGACCAACGCCTTGCTGCAGGCGCGCTTTCCCGGCGTGCGGCATGTGATCTTCGGCCATCTGGGCGACGGCAACCTGCATTACAACGTGGCCAACGCGCCCGGCCAGACCGAGACCGAACTGCTGGCCCTGCAAAGCGAGATCTATGGCGTGGTGCATGACAGCGTGCATGCGCACAGCGGCTCCATCAGCGCCGAGCATGGCGTCGGGCAACTCAAGCGCGACGAACTGCCGCGCTACAAGAGTGCCGTCGAATTGGCGTTGATGCGGCGGATCAAGCGCGCACTGGACCCGCAAGGCCTGATGAACCCGGGCAAGGTGCTGCAAACCTGAGACGCCCGGGCGCAGATACGTCCTCATTTCCAACAGGGAGCTTCATCCATGGTAGTCAGCCCCGCGGCGGGTGCGAATAACCGGATCCTGATCGTTGAAGACGATCACATCATCGCCGGCAACCTGTACACCTTCCTGGAGGCGCGCGGATTCCTGCCGGACGTGGCCTATACGGGCCACGCGGCGCTGGAACGCGTGAAAGCGCAGCGCTTCGACGCCGTGATCCTGGACATCGGCTTGCCGGGCATGGACGGCAATGCCGTGCTGCACGCCTTGCGCAACGACATGCGGGTGTCCGTGCCGGTGCTGATGCTGACCGCGCGCGACAGCCTCGAAGACAAGCTGGCGGGTTTCTCGCACGGCGCGGACGACTACCTGACCAAGCCTTTTGCCTTGCTGGAAGTCGAAGCCCGGCTGCTGGCCCTGGTCCAGCGCGCCAAAGGGGCCACGGTGGATTCGGTGCGCCAGTTCGGCCCGCTGCAATACGACACGCGCAGCCGCGGCGTATCGGTCAATGGCACGCCCGTGCACCTGACGCGCAAGGCCGGCCTGATCATGGAGGCGCTGATGCGCGATCCAGGCAGGGTGGTGGCGCGCGAAGAGCTGGAGTCCCTGTTGTGGGGCAACGAACCGCCATCCTCCGACGCGCTGCGCAGCCAGGTCCACCTGCTGCGCCGCGCCTTGGCCGATGCCGGTTTCGACGGCATCGAAACCATGCATGGCACCGGCTGGCGGCTCGTCACGGACGGGGGCGCGCCATGACACGCGCGGCCAGTGGCACCTTGACCCAGCGCGTGGTGTGGGCGCTGACGGGCACGGTCGCGCTGTTTGTCACGGCGCTGGCGCTGCTGGCCTATCTGACCTTTGACCAGATGGAAGACGACCTGGTCAACGACATCCTCAACACGGAAATGGACCGGCTGGTCCAGCACGCACGCGCCAGCGACGAATTCATGCCGCGCCAGGGCGCCCGTGAACTGGGCGGTTCCATGCGGGCCTGGATGAGCGTGGACGGCCAGCGTCCGGCCGGCATCCCCGACGAAGTGCTGGGGCTGGACAGCGGGCTGCACCTGATCGAGCCGGGCGCCTACACCTGGCACGTCATGGTGGCAGAAACGGGCCGGGGCAAGGTCTATCTGCTGTACGACGCGACCGACAACGAAGAGCGCGTGCACGACTTCGGCCTGATCGTGCTGGGGGTGGGCGCCATTTGCGTGATCGGCGCCTATGCGCTCTCGCGGCGGGTGGCGGCGGTGGCGGTGGGGCCCCTGCTGGACCTGACCGACCGCCTGGCGACCTGGGCGCCGGGCTCGCCTGACATGGCGGTCACCCGCGACGACGAGGCCGGCCGGTTGATCGAGGCCTTCAACCGGGTGCAGAACCAGGTCGACCGGTCGATCGCCCGAGAGCGCGAGTTCGCGGGCAACCTCAGCCACGAGGTCCGCACGCCCCTGGCGGCGATCCGTTCCGACAGCGAGCTGATGTTGCTGACCCAGGCGCTGACGCCGGATCAGCGCCAGCGCCTGACCCGGGTGGTGGATAACGTGGACGACGTGATCGTGTGCCTGGAGAGCGCCCGGGCGATGGCGCGCGACCAGCTGCTGCCGCCAGCGCCCGTGGACGTCGCCGAGTGCATGGAAGACGCCTGGCGCGGCTACGAGGTCCAGGCGGGACAGGCCGAACTTCGCCTGGACAACCAGATCCCGCCCGGCCATGTGCTGACGCTGGACCGCTACGCGCTTCTGACCGTGCTGCGCAACCTGGTGCGCAACGCGGTGGAGCACGCCGCCCCGGCGACGTTGACGACCCGGTTCAGCGCGCAAGGCGTGCTGGAACTGAGCGACGACGGCAAGGGGATCGCCGCCGACGATTTGCCCTTCCTGTTCCGCCGGTATTACAGCGGACGGATGCGGGACTCCAACGCAGGCGGTCGCGACGAAACCGCCCGCGGCCTGGGGCTGGCGATCGCCAAGCGTGTCTGCGACATGCAAGGCTGGTCGCTGACGGTCGAGTCGTCCCGTGAACCGGGATTGCGGGGGACGCGGTTTTCCCTGCGGTTCGATGCCACCGTCGCCGGTCCCGCCGCCGGTGTCGCGTCGGCGGAACAGGGTCGAATTTGACGAAATTTCGACTATCGGCGAACTAAGCTCTGCGCTTGTCCGATGCGTCCCTGGTCTATCGACCCATGTCGTCCCCTTTGCTGCCTGCGGCGCGCGCGCCGACGCCCGTCTGGTACCTCTGCAGTCAGCTGATCGGCGTGACGCTGATACTTGCCTGCCTGGCCTGGTGGGCCAATGCCTCTGGCATGGATCTGCGCATTGCCCGCGCGCTGTTCGATCCGGCCCTGGATGATTTCCCGTTGCACGTGAACCGCTGGTTGGACCTGGTGGGGCACCGCATGGTGCTGGCCCTGCCGATCGGCGTCGCCCTGGCGGCCGTCGGCGTGGTCGCGGCCAGCTTCCGCATCCCGGCCTGGCGTCCGTGGCGCGGGCCGGCGCTGGCCCTGGCGGCCACGTGCCTGATGGGGCAGTTGGCGGTGAACCAGCTCAAGCACTACACGACCCTGCCGCGGCCTTATGACCTGGAAACCTTGGGCGGCTATACGCCGTATCCGCTGCACTGGTGGACCTGGGTGCGCGAGCGCTCCGGGGGGGCGATGCCCAGCGGCCACGCGGGGGCGGGCTATTCGATGCTGACCCTGTACTTCGCCGGCTGGGCGCTTGGCCGGCCCGCCTGGCGCTGGTGGGGGCTGGCCGTGGGCGTGGCCGCCGGGGTCGGGTTTTCGGTGGTGCGCATTCTGCAGGGCGCCCACTTCCTGAGCCAGACGCTCTGGTCGGCCGCCTTGCTGTGGTTCCTGGCCGCGCTGTTCTTCTATCCGGTGATCGTGGGACGGCACCGCGAGGGGCGCCCGTCCCACGGCCCGCGCGATCAGTTGAGCAGCACGCCGGGCAGCCACAGCGAAAACGCCGGCACATAGGTCACCAGCGCCAGCGCGGCCAGCAAGGCGCCGTAGAAGGGCCAGATCGTGCGCATGACGGTGCCTACCGATACCCCGCCGATCGCGCAGCCGACGAACTGCGTCGTCCCGACCGGGGGCGTGTTCAGCCCCAAGGCGCAGTTCAGCAGCATCACGATCCCGAACTGCACCGGACCCATGCCGTACTGCATGCAGATCGGCAGGAAGATCGGCGTGCAGATCAGGATGGTGGCGGCCATGTCCAGGAAGGTGCCCAGCACGAACAGGATGATGTTGACCATCAGGAAGATGGCCCACGGGCTGGTCGACACCGACGCCATCAGCTCGCCCGTTTTTTCCGCCACGCCGTAGAAGCTGATCAGGTAGCCGAAGGTGGCGGAAATGCCGATCAGCAGCAACACGACGCCGGTTGTCTTGACGGCCTTGCTGGCCGCCCGCACGAACTGGTCCCAGGTCAGCGACCGGTAGACGAAGACCGTCAGCGCCAGCGCGTACAGCACCGCCACCGCTGCGGATTCCGTCGCGGTGAACACCCCGCTCAGGATGCCGGTGATGATCAGCACCACCACGAACAAGCCCGGCGCCGCCGCGACCAACGAACGCAAGACGATGTGCCAGCCCGGGAAGGTGCCCGCCGGATAGCCCCGGCTGCGCGCCACGAAATAGGCCGCCGCCAGATTGCACAAGGTCAGGATCACCGCCGGCACGACGCCGGCCGCGATCAGCGCCGCGATCGACACCTTGCCGCCTGCGGCCAGCGTGTAGATGATGATGTTGTGGCTGGTGGGCATGAGCGCGCCGACGAGCGCGGCGTGGGTGGTGACGTTCACCGCGTAGTCCGCGTGGTAGCCCTCGCGCTTCATCATCGGGATCATCACCGATCCCATCGCCGACACGTCGGCCACGGGCGAGCCCGACACGCCGCCGAACAGCGTGCAGGCCACGACGTTGGACATGCCCAGCCCCCCGCGCACGTGGCCGACCAGCGACTTGGCGAACGCGACGATGCGGTCGGCAATGCCGCCATAGAGCATGAGTTCGCCCGTGAAGATGAAGAAGGGAATGGCCAGGAACGAGAACGCGTTCATCCCGGAGGTCATCTGCTGGAACGCCACCGCCAGCGGCAGGTCCTCGACCATGATGGCGGTGATGGACGACAGGCCGATGGCGAAGGCCACCGGCACGCCGATCACCAGGAATCCCATGAACGTAAATGAAAGCAGAGTCAGCGCCATGCTGGCACCACCTTATGGTTGCGCAGGATGGCGATGATGTGCTCGATGGAGAAGAGCGCGATCAAGGTGCCCGACAGGGTTGCTGGGATGTATTTCCAGGCGTTCGATATCCCCAGGTTCGGGATCTTGTAGGCCGCGACGGATTCCGCCAGCACGCCGCAGTTCCATGCCATCAGCACGCCGAACAGCAGCACCAGCAGATGGATGAAGATCCGCAGCCGGCGTTGGCCGGCCGGGGGCAGCGCGTCCAGCAGCGACTCGAAGCCGATGTGGCCCGCGTCGCGCACGCCGACCGCGGCGCCCAGCATCGTCACGTACAGCACCAGCAAGAGCGCCAGGCTTTCGGCCCAGGTCGGCGTGCTGTTGAGCACGTGGCGGCCGACGATCTGCAAGGTGACGGCGACGATCAGGCAGACCAGCCCGAACACGCTTGTCCACATGCAGGCCCGGGCCAGCGCCGCGCAGCCGCGGGTGTAGGCATCCAGCGGGGCAGCCAGGGCTTGCGCCCGGCCCCCCGCAACGACATCGGTTTCATTCGTGGGTGTGGCCAACATGGTGCCCTCACTGGACGGCCTGGATCTTCGCGACCAGGTCTTTCATGTCGGGCGTGGTGACGAAGCGCTCGTATACGGGCTTCATCGCGTTCTGGAACGAGGCCTTGTCCACCTCCACGATCTGCGAACCCGCGCGCTCGACCACGGACCGCGACTTCTGCTCGCGTTCGTCCCACAGCTTGCGCATGAAGGGCACGGATTCGCGCGCCGCCTCGCGCAGGATCTTCTGGTCCTCCGGCGGCAGCTTGTCCCACTGGCGCTTGGAGAAGATCAGGATCTCGGGCGTCATCGTGTGTTCCGTCATCGCGTAGTACTTGGCGACTTCATAGTGATGCGCGCTTTCGTAGCTGGGGAAATTGTTTTCTGCCGCATCCACGAGTCCCGTCTTCAGGGACGTGTAGACCTCGCCCATCGGCATCGGCGTGGCGTTGCCGCCCATGGCTTCGACCATGGCGACGGACAGGTCCGATTGCTGCACGCGGATCTTCTGTCCCTTCGCATCGGCCAGCGTCTTGATCGGCTTGGTGCGCGTGTACATCGACCGCGCGCCGCTGTCGTACCAGGCCAGGCCCACAAAGCCCGCGCCTTCGCAGGAGCGCAGGATCTGTTCGCCGATGTCGCTGTCCAGCACTTTGTGCAGATGTTCCTTGGAACGGAACAGGAAGGGCAGCGACGGCACGCGGGTGGTCTGGCAGATGTTGTGCATGGCGGCGCTGGAGACGCGCGCCATGGCCAGGGCGCCCAGCTTGACCTGTTCGATCGAATCGTCTTCGTTGCCCAGCGCGCCGCCGGCGTACACCTTGACCGTGATGCGGCCGTTGGTGCGTTGCTTGACCAGTTCACCGAACTGGCGCACGGCCAGCACGGTGGGATAGTCGTCGGGATGGATGTCGGCGGAGCGCAGCTCGGCGGCGTGGGTGGCGGGAATCAGCGTCAGCAAGGCAGCCGCCGCCAAAATGGCGCGGGTCAGGGTGGGGCGCAGCATGTCTACCTCCGGTTGGAGTATGGCGTTTCGTCAAGGGCCGGGACGGCCTCGAAGCTCTTTGATAGGTACGGACCTGCTTACTACCTGGCATGGGGCGAAGAAGCGCGTGCCCCGATCGGGTGCTAACCGGCGCTTGCGGTTTCCTCCAGCCCCTGCGCGCCGGGGCGCAGGGCGAACACCGCGCCTTCCAGGGAGCCGGGCGCGGCCGATGGGGGGCGGATCGAGGTGACGAGCAAGGTGTCCATGGCCGTGCCGCCGAAGGCGCACATCGCGATCTTGGCGGCAGGGACAGTGAGGGTGCGGTCCAGCCGGCCGTCGGGCGTGTAGCGGTAGATGCGGCCGGCGTCGTTGCCGCAGATCCAGTAGCCGCCGTCCGTGTCCACCGCCGCGCCGTCGGGGCGGCCGGCGGGCAAGGCGGCGATGAAGAGGCGGCGGTTATACGGCGTGCCCGTATCGATGTCGTAGTCGAACGCCCAGACCACGCCACGCGTGGGGTGGGAGTCCGACAGGTACATCGTCCTGCCGTCCGGGCTGAAAGCCGTGCCGTTGGGCACGATCAGATCGTCCAGCAGCACCGCGACGCCTCGGGCGTCGTACCGGTACAGTTTGCCGGCGGGCTGCGCCAGGCTCATGTCCATGACCATCGTGCCCGCCAGGAAACGGCCCTGCCGGTCGCAACGGCCGTCGTTGAAGCGCATGCCGGGCGCCCCGTGCGGGATGGCGGCCAACAGCCGGGGTTCACAGGGAGCGCCGGGCTGCAGCGCGCCGCAGGCGTACAGGCCGTCTTCCATCGCCAGCAGCCAGCCCGGGCCGTGCATGGCAAGGCATCCGGCCATTTGCGGCAGCGCCCATTGCGCGATGTCGCCGCTTGCCGGCGACCAGCGCCACAAGGTCTTGCCGGGGATGTCGGTCCAGGTGTACGCCTGATCGGCTGCGCGCCAGACCGGGCTTTCTCCTACGCCGCACAACATGTTCCCGATACGTTCGGCGGTGGCGGGCATGGTAGCGGTTACTCGGCGGGAAAAGGAAAGGGGCCGGCCTTGACGAATGCGCCGCCCTGATAGCGGGCGGCGGGATCATCGGCCGGCAACGGGGCCTGCGCTTCGACCTGCGCGCGGAAACGTTCAGAGGAATCCCTGGGGACGAACCCCAATACCCGGGCGGCATCGTCGCGCCACCAGCGGTCGCGATTGGCCGACGCGCCATAGACGATCAGGTGGCCGACCTCCGGTGTGAACAGCGAACGGGTGACGAGGTCGGTCAGGTCGTCGTAGCTGAGCCACGTGACCATCATGCGGCGGTCCTTGGGCTCTGGAAACGACGAACCGATGCGCAGACATACGGTTTCGATGCCGTAGCGGTCGAAGTAGAAGCGCGACAGGTTTTCGCCGTAGGCCTTGCTCAGCCCGTAATAGCCGTCGGGGCGCAAGGGCACGTCCGCGTCCAGCTGCTTGCCTTGCTCGTAGAACCCGATGACGTGGTTCGAACTGGCGAACACCACGCGCCGCACGCCGTGGATGCGGGCGGCCTCGAACAGGTTGTAGACGCCCTGGATGTTGGCGGGCAATATTTCTTCGAACGGCCGCTCCACCGACACGCCGCCCAGGTGGACGATCGCGTCGACCCCCTGCACCAGCCGGGACACGGCGACGGCGTCGGCCAGGTCGCAGGGCTGGGCTTCTTCCTCGGCGCCGGCCGGGCCCACCTCGGCAAGGTCGGAAACGCGCAGCACGTCCGCATGGGCCTTTAACCGGGGACGCAGCACTTGGCCGAGGTTGCCGGCGGCGCCGGTCAACAACAAGCGATGACAGCGGAACGAGGCAGGCGTGTTGTTGACAGTTCGGCTCATGGCGCAATGCTCGGTGGATGGCGCGGGGGAGTGGACTTATCTGGTACGTTATCGTACAACTTGAGCGAAGTATAATGAGCGCCAAATTTCAGCGTCAAGCTTTGCGCAACCGCCTTCGGATAATCCCTGATGAACGCTCCTGTCGATACCCCCGTCTTGCCGCAGCGTCGTCCCCGGAACCTGGCCCAGGGCCTGGTTGAAAACATCTCCGAACGCATCCGAAGCGGCAACATCCGCCCGGGCGACAAGCTGCCCACCGAATCCGAAATCATGCGTCAGTTCGGCGTCAGCCGCACTGTCGTGCGCGAGGCGCTGTCGCGCCTGCAGGCGTCGGGGCTGGTAGAGACGCATCACGGCGTCGGCACCTACGCGCTGGAACCTAGCGGCGGCGGCGATTTTCGCGTCGATCCCGCCGACATCGCCACGGTGCGCGACGTGCTGGTGCTGCTGGAATTGCGCATCTGCCTGGAAAGCGAGGCTGCCGGCCTGGCCGCCATTCGCCGCAGCGACGCGCAGTTGCAGGAAATGCGCCGCGCGCTGGATCTCTTTCGCAGCGCGCTGGAAACCGGCGGCGACACGATCACCCCGGATTTCCAGTTCCATCTGCTCGTGGCGCAATCCACCGACAACCGCTACTTCGCGGACCTCATGTCGCACCTGGGTTCGGCCATCATTCCTCGCACCCGCATCAATTCGGCGAAGTTCGCGCACGAAGACCGCGCGGCCTATCTGGCGCGCGTGAACCTGGAACACGAAGACATCTACAGTGCCATCATGCGCCAGGATGCCGAAAGCGCCCGCGCCGCCATGCGCACGCATCTGAGCAATAGCCGCGAACGCCTGCGCCGCGCGCAATAGCGGGCGGCAGGACGCGGGCCGAAGCCGCGTACACGCGTCCCGCCATCTGCAATATGATGTCGTACAACGTTTGAGGGCAGCGATATTCGCTGTCGACGCTCGCCAAACCGCGTTAACCTTTGCCCGTTTTCATTTCAGGTCAACGAGGCGGCATGGCTTTTCTCGGCACATCCAGCAGGATTTTTTCATCTGAACAGGCGGACTCGCGCCGCTTTGCGAGGGCCGCCGCATGCGCCGCCTGACACTCCGGTTCATCGTTGCCGTCCTGGTGATGCTGACGCTGTCGCGTCTGGGACTGTCATTCTGGATGTGGGACCGCGTGCAAGCGGCAGGCGGCTTGTGGCCCGTCCTGTTCGGCGGATTGCGCATCGACGTCTGCCTGCTGTCGATGGTGATCGCCTTGCCGGCCGTGTTCTCGCCCTGGTTCGGGCACCGGCCATTGGCGGTTCGCATCACTGCGTGGTGGTTCCGCATCTGGTGGATGCTGTATGTGCTGCTGGAAGTCTCCACGCCGCAATTCATCGCCGAATACGACACGCGTCCGAACCGCCTGTACTTCATCTACCTGCTCAATCCGAAGGAAGTGGGTTCGATGCTGTGGCAGGGCTACAAGGGCGTGCTGCTGGCCGCCTTCGTGGTGCTGGTGCTGGCGGCGTGGCTGGCCGTCAAATTGTTCCCGACGCGCTCGCGCGATACGTTCATGGCGTGGTGGAAGCGGCCGATCGCATCCTTCGTGATTCTGGCGCTAGTCGTGCTGGGCGCACGCGGCACGCTGGAGCATCGGCCGATCAATCCCGCAAAGGTCGCCTTCAGTTCGGACGCCATGGTCAACGCGCTGGCCCTCAATTCGCTGTACAGCGTGTTCGACGCCGCCTACCGGATGCGCGACGAGCGTTCGTCGGCAGCGATGTACCCCAAGATGCCGGTGGACCAGATGAACGCCATCGTGCGCGAGAAGGCGGGGCTGACAGGCGCGCCGCTGGACCCGCGCTATCCCAGCCTGCACGAGCAGAAAGCCACGGTGCGCCGCGACAAGCCGCTGAACGTCGTGATCATCCTGCAGGAAAGCCTGGGCGCGCAGTACGTGGGCAGCCTGGGCGGCCGCGACCTGACGCCCAACATCGACCGCTTGTCCAAGGAAGGCTGGATGTTCCACCGCGCCTACGCCACGGGCACCCGCTCGGTGCGCGGCATCGAGGCGGTGACGGCGGGCTTCCTGCCCAGCGTGGCGGATGCCGTGGTCAAGTTGCCGCGATCGCAGACCGGTTTCTTCACCTTGGCGCAAGTGCTGGGCAAGCACGGTTACCACTCGCGTTTCGTGTACGGCGGCGAGTCCCACTTCGACAACATGCGTGCGTTCTTCCTGGGTAACGGTTTCGACGAAGTGGTGGACCGTCCGAAGTTCGTGAACCCCGTATTTGAAGGGTCCTGGGGCGCCTCGGACGAAGATATGTTCGCCCAGGTCGACCGCCTGCTGCGCGCCGATGGCGACAAGCCGGTCTTCACCCTGGCGTTTTCGGTGACGAACCATTCGCCGTGGGAGTATCCGGAAGGCCGCATCCAACCCGTAGGCGATCCCGCTACGGTGGACAACACGGTGCGTTATGCGGACTGGGCGCTGGGGCAGTTCTTCGAGAAGGCCAAGAAGGCGCCGTATTGGGAAAACACCGTGTTCTTGGTGATCGCGGACCACGATTCACGGGTCTACGGATCCATCCCTGTGCCGGTGCGCCATTTCCAGATCCCGGCCCTGATCCTCGGCGCCGGCATCGCGCCGCGCCAGGACGAACGGCTGGTCAGCCAGATCGACATGGCGCCGACGCTGTTGTCGCTGATCGGGTTGGACAACGTGAACCCGATGCTCGGTGCGGACTTGACGCAACGTGACCCGAACCGGGCGATCATGCAGTACGCGGATAATTTCGGGTATTTGCAGGGCGACAAGTTGCTGGTGCTGGAGCCGTCAAAGGACCCGCGCGAGTTCCGGTACGAAGCGGCGCCGGTCGGGCGCGACGAGGTTTATGCGCCGGTGGAGCCTGCGGATCCGGGGTTGATTGATGAGGCGTTGGCGCATGCTTTGTGGGCTTCGTGGGTGTATCGGGAGGGGAAGTATCGGTTGCCTTGATGTGGGTGTTTTTTTGGGGGGCCGGGGTTGAGTTCTTGAGACGCCCGGCGGGTCGGTGGCCTGCGGGGCGCGGGGCAACGATTGCGGTCCGGAGCCTTCGCTCCGGACTTCCCCCTTGTCATCTTCGTCACTGCCTGCGGCAGTTCCTTCAGATTCCCTCGGGCTTATCGACGCCCCGCGCCCCGCAGGCCGCCGACCCGCCGGGCTGCGCTGAGAGCGATTTCTCGGTTGCCGGGGAGGGCGGTGTGCTTAGGGTCTTTCTCCACGGGGTGGGGTGGTGGAGGATCTTGCGGGGCCCGCTCCCGGCCGGCCGCGCGGGCGGCCTTTGGGAGCTTACGCATCGTCTTGCGTCGTGGCGTGCTTCGCTTCGCGTGTGGGTTG
>NZ_DBHKZA010000048.1:26521-49394 GCF_057314935.1 Achromobacter sp. | reverse complement strand
GGTGGGCCGCAGGCTTCTGCTGGCTGCGGTCCCGGGTTCGCCCAGGCCTAGCGGCCGGGCGTATAACCTGCCTGGGTCAGCGTATGGCGGGCGATGGTCAGTTGATGGATCTGGCTCGTGCCTTCGTACAGGCGGAACAGGCGCACGTCGCGATAGAAGCGTTCAATGCCCTGGTCGGCGATGTAGCCATACCCGCCATGCATCTGCACGCAGCGGTCCGCCACGCGCCCGCACATTTCGGAGGCGAAGTATTTGCAGATCGACGCATTCAGCGTCACGTCCTGACCGGCGTCGCGTTCGCGCGCGGTTTGCAGCACCAATGCCAGTGCCGCCTGGATTTCCGTCTGGCAGTCAGCCAGCATCGCCTGGATCAGCTGGAAGTCCATCAGCGGCTTGCCGAATTGCTGGCGCTCGGCCACGAACCGCATCGTGTCGTCCTGCATGCGGATGGCCGGGCCGATGCACAGCGCGGCCAGATGGATGCGCTGCTTGTTCAGGACTTTCATGGCGGTCTTGAAGCCCATGCCTTCCTGGCCGCCGATGATGTTGGCGGCGGGCACGCGGCAGTTGTCGAAATGCACGGAGGACACGGGCGACCCGGCCTGGCCCATCTTGTCGTATGGCTGGCCGGTAGACAGCCCCGGCGTGCCGCGTTCCACGATGAAAGCCGAGATGCCGCGTGTGCCGGGCGCGTCCGGATCGGTGCGCGCCATGACGGTGAACAGGCCGGCCAGGGGCGCATTGGTGATGAAGCACTTTTCGCCGTTCAGCACGAAGCTGTCGCCGTCGCGCATGGCGGTCGTGCGTAGCGCCGTGGCGTCCGATCCCGCCTGCGGTTCGGTCAGCGCGAAGCATCCCGTCAATTCGCCGGACGCCATCCGGGGCAGGTACCGTTCCTTCTGCTGCGCGGTGCCGTCGGCCACCAGGGCCTCGGAGCCGATGCCGGTATTGGTGCCGACCCGCGCGCGGAACGCCACGGAACACTGCGACAGTTCGATCGCCGCGCGGATCAGTTCTTCGGTGCTCATGCCGGCGCCGCCGTAGGCCTCGGGGATCGAATAGCCGAACATGCCCTGGGCGGCCATGGCGCGCACCAGATCGTCGGGCACCTCGTCCTGGCGGGCCACCTCGGCTTCACGGGGCACAAGTTGTTCGCGGACAAAGCGGCGCAGCGATTCCAGGAAGGCGGGGAAGCCGTCGGGGTCTCTGATCATGAAGCGTCTCCATTTTTCTAGTTGCGGCGCCTGCCGGATGGGGATGTCTGGTCCGGGGCGACTGATGATTCAGGCTAGCAAAGCGCCGCCGAATGCGAGACAAGTGTTTCGCTATCTTGAACGTGCGGCTCGCCGGAACCGCGTGGCCTTGCTCTATCATCGGCAGCATGGGCCCCGCGCATCCGACGCGGCGCCGACTTCCGGATTGCGACCATGACCACGCCCCTGGGCGGCCGCCACCCTGATCCCGCATTCGCCACCACGCTGGCCCATGGCCTGTCGCTGCTGCAGACCTTCCGGCATGGCGAACCGGCGCTCAGCAACCGCGAACTGTCCGACCGCACCGGCTTGTCCAAAGCGACCGTCTCGCGGCTGACCTCGACGCTGGTGCAACGCGGCCTGCTGCGCTACGACAGCAGCCTGCGCCGCTACCGGCTGGGCACGGCGCTGCTATCGCTGAGCTATCCGTTATTGGCCAGCATCAAGCTGCGGCAACTGGCGCGGCCCCTGATGACGCGCTTGGCGAATTCGGCAGGCGGTTCGGCGTCGCTGGGCATGCACCATGGCATGCACATGGTGTACCTGGAGACTTGCCGCGGTCATGACGCCGTGGCGTTCCGCCCCGATATCGGCGCCATGCTGCCCTTGCTGCAGTCCGCCATGGGGCGCGCCTGGCTGGCGCAGGCCGACCCGGCCGAGGCCGCGGCGCTGCTGGAGGCGTTGCGCCGGCAAGACCCGTTGGCGTGGCAGCGCAATGAGGAGGGATGGGAGCAGGCGCGCCGCGACTACGCCCAGCACGGCTACTGCCTGGCCGAGGGGGACTGGCACACCGATGTGCACGCCGTGGCCGTGCCTATGCGCCGGCGCGTGGACGGGCAGATATTCGTCTTGAATTGCGGCGTGCCCGTGCGCCGGCTGCGTGGCGGCGATCTGCGCCGGCGCATCGCGCCGCGTCTCGTGAGCCTGGTGGCGCGGGTGGAAAAAATGCTGGAGCGCCAGGATGGCGCCTGACCGCGATCGCGACTTTGCCACCACCTTGGCGCACGGCATCGACATCCTGGCGTGTTTCCGGGCGGATCGGCCTGAACTGGCCAACAAGGATTTCGCGCAGCAGACCGGCTTGTCCAAGAGCGCGGTGGCGCGCCTCACGCACACGCTGGTGGCGTTGGGCTTCCTGCAGCGGTCGGGGCCGCCGGCCCGGTATCGGCTGGGCGCATCGGTGCTGGCGCTGAGCTACCCCTTGCTGGCCAGCATGCAGATCCGCCAACTGGCGCGGCCGTTGATGAAGCAATTGGCCGACCACGCCTGCGGCGCCGTGTCCCTGGTGGTGCGCGACCGGCTGCAGATGGTGTTCGTGGAAACCGCCAGGTCCAACGACGCCTTGCAGACGCGTCCAGACATCGGCGGATCGTTGCCGCTCTTGGCCAGCGCCGCCGGCAAGGCCTGGCTGTGCCGGGCGCCGGACAGTGAACGGTCGGCCGTGCTGAACCAGCTGCGCGTGGCGGACGCCGGCCATTACGCCCAGCATTTTCCCAGCCTGGAGGCCGCCGGCCGCGATCTGGAGCGCAAGGGCTATTGCGGCAACAACATGCAGTGGCGCCCTGACGCCTACGGGTTTGCGGCGCCGCTGTGCCGGCCCTATCAGTCGCTGCTGTACGTATTCAATTGCGGCGTGCCGTCCGGCGATGGCCCCTACCGGGAGCGCGCCGCGGACATCGGCCCCCGGCTGGTGGCCTTGGCGCGGGAGACGGAGCAATTACTGGGGCTGGCCTAGCCGGATTCGTGACCCCAAGTCAAAAGTGTTTACCCGTCAGACGGTTTTTTCCGCAAGGATGCTGCCGTCATACTGCAGGCCTGTCTCCCCGATATGCCCGCCAATTCTGGCCGGCCACGCCCCAGGGACACCCTGCCGGCGCGATCGAACCCAAGGAACCTGCATGAACCCGCAAGATACCCAACCGGTGAAAGCCGGCCTGCCGTTGTTGGCGCTCGCCGTCGGTGCGTTTGGCATCGGCGTGACCGAGTTTTCCCCCATGGGCCTGCTGCCCGTCATTGCCGAGGGCGTGAACGTGTCCATTCCCAGCGCGGGCATGCTGATCAGCGCCTACGCGATCGGCGTGATGGTCGGCGCGCCGTTGATGACGCTGGCGTTCTCGCGCTGGTCGCGGCGCAAGGCGCTGATCCTGCTGATGGCGATCTTCACCATCGGCAATATCCTGTCTGCCCTGTCCCCGAATTACACGACGCTGTTGCTGGCGCGTCTGGTCACCAGCCTGAACCATGGCGCGTTCTTCGGCCTGGGTTCGCTGGTGGCGGCCAGCGTGGTGCCGCGCCACAAGCAGGCGAGCGCGGTGGCGACCATGTTCATGGGCCTGACCATCGCCAACGTCGGCGGCGTGCCCGCAGCGACGTGGCTGGGGCAGGTGATCGGCTGGCGCATGTCATTCGCGGCCACCGCCGTGCTGGGCCTGATCGCCATGTTGTCTTTGTGGTTCGCGTTGCCGGCAGGCGAAGCTGGACGCCGTCCCAACGTGCGCCATGAGTTGGCCGTGCTGAAGAGCCCCGTCGTGCTGCTGGCACTGCTGACGACGGTGCTGGGCGCAGGCGCCATGTTCACGCTGTACACCTATATCGCGCCGACCCTGGCGGACATCACCGGCGCATCGCCCGCCTTCATTACCGGCATGCTGGTGCTGATTGGCCTGGGCTTCACGCTGGGCAACGGCCTGGGTGGCCGCATGGCCGACCGCTCGCTGGACGGCACGCTGATCACGTTCCTGGTAATCGTCATCATCGACCTGCTGGCGTTCCCGTGGATCGGCTCCACCCCCGTCGGCGCGGCGATTTCGCTGCTGATCTTCGGCGTGGCCACCTTCGCCGTGGTGCCGCCGCTGCAGATGGGCGTGATGCGTGCCGCAACCGATGCACCGGGCTTGGCATCGTCGGTGAACGTGGGGGCCTTCAACCTGGGCAACGCGGTCGGCGCAGCAGCGGGTGGCGCGGTGATTTCGGCCGGCATGGGCTATGCCGCCGTGCCGATCGCCGGCGCCGTCATCGCCGCGGCTGGCCTGGTGCTGGTATTGGTGCAGCGCGCCGCGAATCAGCGCCGCAGGCTGGCGGTGCAGGGCTGCTGAGCGAGTCGCCCTCGGGCAGCGAAATGAAAAGCCCCGGTCGCGGATCCGCGACCGGGGCTTTTCATTTGAAGCGATCTACAGCTTGAATACGTCTTCAAGGTCGACCGACTCTTCCACGGATTCCAGCTTCACGCTCTGCTCGATGTGATCCAGGTGGTGCAGCGTCAGCTCTGCCGCGCGCTGGGCGTCTTGGGCGGCGATGGCCTCGGTGATGAGCTCGTGCTCGTCGTCGCGGCAACTGGTGGCGGTAGGGAGGTTGTACAGGAAGATGACCAGGCAGGTCAGGGTGGACAGTTCGCGCATCGTGCGCGCCAGCTCGCCGTTGCCCGCCAGTTCGCTCAGCAGGATGTGGAACTCCCCGGCCAGCCGGATGATGGCGCGCTTGTCGTCCCGCTTGCGGGCGTCGTGCTCCAGGATGACGTGCTCGCGCAGGCGCGCGAGCTTTTCCGGCGTCAGGTTCTGCGTCAGGCGGCGCACCACGGCAGGTTCGATCAGCCGGCGGGCTTCGAAGACGTCACGCGCTTTTTCAATGGAAGGCTTGGCCACATAAGCGCCTCGCTGGGGGAACAGTTCCACGATCTGTTCATGCGCCAAGCGCGCCAGCACCTCTCGGATGCGGGGGCGGCTGACCTCGAAGATCTCGGCCAGGCGCTCTTCGACCAGTTTGGTGCCAGGCTTGAGGCGGTTGTCCAGAATGGCGCGGTAGATGCGCTCGTAGATGCCGGTGACCGTGTTTTCGCGTTTGTCTGATGCCATGGGCTCGTTGTTGGTTTGCGCGTGTAGTGCCAGGGCGGGATCACCGCCATGGGAAATGAGCGGTTCTTTGCCGCCTGTAGACGTCACGTTGGCGACAACCTGATCGTTGAACGTGAAGATACCCGATTGGATGCCGTGATTGCCAGACGGCGCGCCGGATCGTCAAAAATAATGTTAACAATTTAAAGTTGAAATGTATATTTCAGGGTAATCACTGACGTAATCATTTTTGTATTCAGCCTAGAATCCGCTCACAACTTGCCCTCCCGGAACGCCAGGCGCCCCGGAAAATAGGGCAGATCAGACGGGCTGACGCATATGACGAAGCAGGGTTTTGATCTGGTGCTGCGCGACGCGGTGCTGGCGACCGCCGGTGATACTTGTCGGGCGGATCTGGGGATTTCGGACGGCCGGATCGTGCAGATCGGCCTGGGCCTGGCCCGGGGCGAGCGCGAAATCGACGTGGCCGGACGCGCGGTGACGCCGGGCGGCATCGATGCGCACTGCCACCTGGACCAGCCGATGGCGCCGCCCGTGAAGCTGGCCGACGACTTCCACACGGGCACGCGCTCAGCGGCCTGCGGCGGCACCACCACCGTGATTCCTTTCGCGGCGCAACGCAAGGGCGGCACGTTGCAAGCCGCCATCGACGACTATCACCAGCGAGCCGAGGGCAGGGCCTGCGTGGACTATGCCTTCCATCTGATCCTGACCGATCCGACGCCTGCCGTGCTGAACGAAGAACTGCCGAGGCTGATCGCGGCCGGCTACACCTCGTTCAAGCTGTACATGACCTACGACGCGCTGAAGCTGTCCGACGGCCAGATCCTGGACGTGCTGGACGTGGCGCGCACGCATGGCGGCATGACGATGATCCATGCCGAGAATTCGGATTGCATCGCCTGGCTTACTCGCCGCCTGGAGGCCGCTGGCCGTACCGCGCCGCGCTTTCATGCGCATTCCCGCCCGAGCCTGGTGGAACGCGAGGGCGCGCACCGTGCGATTGCGCTATCCGAACTCATCGATGTGCCGATCCTGCTGGTGCATATCTCTGGCGGCGAGGCCGTGGCGCAGATCCGCGAGGCACGCGCCAAGGGGCTGAATGTCTATGCGGAAACCTGTCCGCAATACATCTTGTTGACCGCGGCGGACCTGGGCACGGATGACAGCTACTTCGGCGCGCGATGCGTGTGCAGCCCGCCGCCGCGGGACAAGTCCAGCCAGGAAGACATCTGGCAGGGCCTGGCCGACGGCCTGTTCACCGTGTTCTCGTCAGACCACTCGCCCTTCAACCTTACAGGCGAGGACGGCAAGACGCCCGGTGGCAAGGAAGTGGCGTTCAGACATATCCCGAACGGCATCCCGGGCATCGAGACGCGCATGCCCTTGCTGTATTCCGAAGGCGTGCTGGGCGGGCGCATCAGCCTGAACCGCTTCGTCGACCTGACGGCGACTCAGCCGGCGCGCGCTTACGGCCTGTACCCCAGAAAGGGAACGTTGGCCATCGGCAGCGACGCCGACCTGGTGATCTGGGAAGAGCGCGAATTCACCTTGGCCAACGAACAGCTGCATCACGCGGTGGACTACACGCCATACGCCGGCATGACGCTGCGGGCCTGGCCCGCGATGACCCTGCTGCGCGGACAGATCGTTTGGGACGGCGCGCGCTTTGCGGGCACACCGGGGCAAGGACAGTTTCTGCCACGCGGATTGCCCAACGTGGCGCCACCCAGCGCCCGCAAGGGTACGCAGCCGGCTTGGCGCTGACTCGCGCCGCACGGATACCAGTGATTCATTTCGGAGGAAATTGCGTTGAAAACTACCCTGATCAAGAATGCCGATGTCGTGGTGGCCTGGGACGAGGCGCGCAAGCGGCACGTCTACATGAAGAACGCCGACGTGGCGTTCGCGGACGGGCGCATCACGCATGTCGGACCCGGCGCGCAAGCCGCGGCGCCGGACGCGGATATCGTCAGCGGCAAGGGAATGATGGTGATGCCCGGCCTGGTGGATATCCACAGCCATCTTGTGCACGAGCCCATCAACAAGGGGTACACGGACGAGACCGGATCGGCGGGCCTGTATAACTCGAACCTGTACGAGTACATGCCCACGATGGAAGGCGACGACGAGGCCGCGCCCGCTCAGCTGACACTGGCCGCCGCTGAATTGTTGATGTCCGGCGTGACGACCGTGGTGGACATGTCGGTGGCGCACGAGCACTGGATCGACATCATGGTGCAAAGCGGGCTGCGCGCCTACATCGCGCCCATGTTCCGCTCGGCGCGCTGGTACACGCGCAACGGCCACGTCGTTGAATACGACTGGAACGAGAAGGCAGGGGAAGCCGGCATGGAGCGCGCGCTGGCACTCATCGACCGCGCCGAGGCGCATGCGTGCGGCCGCTTGACGGGGATGCTGGTGCCGGCGCAGATCGATACCTGCACGCCGGAACTGCTGAAGGCCAGCCACCAGGAAGCCAAGCGCCGGGGCATCGGCTGGCAGACGCATGCCGCGCAATCCCTGCCCGAATTCCACGAAATCACGCGCCGCCATGGCCTGACGCCAATCCAGTGGCTGCACAGCCTGGGTGTGTTGGACCCCGGCAGCATCGTCGGCCACGGCATCTTCGTGGACGATCATCCGAACACCCACTGGAGCACCGCGACCGACCTGACCATTCTGGCTGAGACGGGCGCCAGCGTGGCGCACTGCCCCACGGTGTTCATGCGCCGGGGCATGGCGTTGCGCGACTTCGGGCGCTACCGCCGGGCGGGCATCAACCTGGGCATCGGCACCGACACCTATCCGCACAACATGATCGAGGAAATGCGCCATGTCGGCTATTTGGCGCGCCTTATGGCGCAGACGCCGCGCGCGGTCAGCACGGGCGAAGTCTTCCATGCCGCTACCGTCGGAGGCGCCACGGCGTTGGGGCGAGACGACCTTGGCCGCGTTGCGGTCGGCGCGCGCGCCGACCTGGTGCTGGTGGACATGACCCATCACTTGATGCGCCCGTCGCGCGACCCCGTGCGCAGCCTGGTGTACGCCGCGGCTGACCGCGCCGTGCATACCGTGTACATCGACGGCCAGCGCGTGGTGCATGCGGGCCAGGTGCAATCGCTGGACTACCGCAAGGCCGCCGAGCAGGTGGACGAGGCCCAGCGCCGCGCCGAAGCGCTGGTGCCTTCACGCGACCTGGTGGCGGGCCGCACGGCCGAACAGATGTCGCCGCTGTCGTTCGACATCGTCTGATCCGGTTCAACCTCAGGGGCCGGCGACAGGCCCCGTTCATCCATAAAAACTCAAGGGAATGAAATGGCTTATCTCAATGACGAAAGACGCGACGCCCGCCTCGGGCTGAGCCGCGTGGGCGCCGTGCTGGCTTGCGCCGCCGCGATGGCCTGGGCGCCCGTGCAGGCCGAAACGCTGACCGTGGTGATGGCCAGCAAATTGACCGTGCTGGATCCCGTGTTGACCGCCTCTCACCAGACGCGAAACCATGCCTACATGATCTACGACACGTTGCTGGCCACCGACGCCAACAACAAGATCCAGCCGCAGATGGCCGACAAATGGGACATCTCGGCCGACGGCAAGACTTATACCTTCACGCTGCGCGACGGACTGAAGTGGCACGACGGCGCGCCGGTGAAGGCCGAGGATTGCGTGGCGTCCATCCAGCGCTGGGCGCAGTCCGACAAGACGGGCCGCCAGTTGATGCCGCTTGTGGTGTCGATGAATGTCATCGACGACAAGACGTTCACGATCGTGCTGAGCGCGCCGGCCGACCTGTTGTCAGCCTTGGGCAAGCCCAGCGGCCTGCCCAGTTTCATGATGCCGAAGCGGGTGGCGCAAACGCCCGTGGCGCAAGCCATCACCGACTACACCGGTTCCGGCCCCTTCAAGTTCGTGCAGAAGGAATTCCAGCCGGGCGTGAAGACGGTATACGAGAAGAACACGGACTATGTGCCGCGCAAGGAAGCGCCCAGCTGGACGTCGGGCGGCAAGGTCGTCAACGTGGATCGCGTGGAATGGGTGGCCATGGCCGACCCGATGACGACCGTGAACGCGCTGCTGGGCGGAGAGGTCGACTATATCGAGACGGTGCCTTTCGACCTGGTTCCCATGGTCAAAGGGGCGCCCGACCTCACGCTGCGCGTGCTGGACAAGATGGGATATCAGCCCATGTACCGCTTCAACCAGTTGAATGCGCCGTTCGACAACAAGCTGGTCCGCCAGGCCGCCATGTATGCGGTGGGCCAGGATGACATCCTGAAGGCGCAGGTGGGCGATCCCGAGTTCTACAAGACCTGCGGGGCGGTGTTCGGCTGCAACCTGCCGTATTCCAGCAATACGCGCGCAGACATGATCGTGCCGTCCAACATCGAAAAGGCCAAGGCGCTGCTGAAGGAGGCGAAGTACGACGGGGCGCCGGTGGTGATCCTGCATGCCACTGACATCGCCATGGCCTCGGCCATCCCCGTGGTGATGGCGCAGCAGCTGCGTCAGGCGGGCTTCAATGTGCAACTGCAGGCCATGGACTTCATGACCATGCTGTCGCGCCGCGCCAATCGCGACGTGCCGGCCAAGGGTGGCTGGAGCATTTTCGTGACCACATGGCACAACAGCGAGATCATGGATCCGCTGCGCAACTATGGCGTGTCGGCCAACGGTGAGAAGGCCTGGTTCGGCTGGCCGACGGTGCCCCAAGTTGAAGCGCTGCGCGACAAGTTCCTGGTGGCGGGTTCCGAAGCCGAGCGCAAGCAGTTGGCCGAACAGCTACAGGACGTGATGCTGGATGAAGGCGTGGCCGTCACGCTGGGCCAGATCGAAACGGCGGCGGCCTACAGCAAGAAGCTGTCAGGCGTGCTGGATTCGCCCGCGCCGGTGTTCTGGAACATCAAGAAAGCCAGCCGGTAAGCCAGCATGTTCAGCTACCTACTCAGACGCGTCCTCGCGACGGTTCCCGTGGTGTTGACGGTGGCGGTGCTGGTGTTCTGCCTGCTGCGCCTGACGCCGGGGGATCCCGCGCTGATCCTGGCGGGCGACGCCGCCACCGAGACACAGCTTGCGCAGATCCGCGAGCACATGGGGCTGGACCGGTCCCTGGTTACGCAATTCCTGTTGTGGGGTGGGCAGGTGTTGCGGGGCGATCTGGGGGTGTCGCTGCATTCCGGCACGCCGGTCACGGCCATGATCGGCAACCGCGTAGGGCCGTCGCTGGCGCTGGCGCTGTCGACGATCTTGCTGTCGACGTTGATCGCGGTCCCGCTCGGCGTGTTCTCGGCGTGGCGTCGAGGCACGCGCGCGGACCGGGCCGTGATGGCGTTTTCAGTGCTGGGATTCTCGGTGCCGATCTTCGTCACGGGCTACGCATTGATCTTGCTGTTCGCGATGACGCTGGGCTGGCTGCCCGTGCAGGGGTACAAGTCGCCGTCGGCGGGATTGCTGGCCTTCGGCATGCACCTGCTGTTGCCCACGATCGCGCTCAGCACGGGTTTCGTTGCACTGATCGCGCGCATCGCCCGCAGCAGCGTGCTGGAGGTAATGGGCGAAGACTTCATCCGCACCGCCCGCGCCAAGGGCATCACCGAGCGCGCCGTGATGATGGCGCACGCGCTGCGCAACGCGGCCGTGCCCATCATCACCGTGATCGGCGTCAGCATCGCGTTGCTGATCAGCGGCGTCGTCGTCACGGAATCGGTGTTCAACCTCCCAGGCTTGGGCCGGCTGGTGGTCGAGTCCGTGCTGGCCCGCGACTATCCGTTGATTCAGGGCCTGATCCTGCTGTTCTCGCTGGTCTATATCGGCGTGAACCTGACCATCGACGTCCTGTACTCGGTGTTCGACCCGCGCATCCGCTATTGAAGGAATCCGCATGTCTTCCTCTATACACTCCATCACGGGGGCGGTCGCGGCTGCGCCCCTCCTGCGCAGACGTCCGCGTTCGGCGCTGGTTCGTACGCTGTCCTCCTGGCCAGTCATGGCCGCCCTCGTGATGCTCGCCGTCATCGTCCTGGCGGCCATCTCGGCCAATCTGCTGGGTCTGGCCGACCCCATGGCCATCAATCCGATGCAGCGGCTGAAGGGATTTTCGGCCGAACATTGGTTCGGAACGGACGCCTATGGCCGTGACGTGCTGTCGCGCGTTGTCCACGGCGCGCGAGTGTCGCTGATGATCGGGGCCGGCACCGCCGTGGCGGCACTGGTTCCCGGCCTGGTGCTGGGCGTGATCGCGGGCTATTTTCGGGCGGCGGACATGGTCATCATGCGGATCATGGACGGGATCATGTCCGTGCCCAGCATCCTGCTGGCCATTGCCCTGGTTGCCGTGACCGGCGCAAGCATGCTGACGGTGTTGATCGCCATCGCCGTGCCGGAGTTTCCACGGGTGGTGCGCCTGGTGCGTGGCCTGATCCTGAGCCTGCGCGACGAGCCTTATGTGGAGGCCGCGATCTCGCTGGGTACGCCCACGCATACCTTGATGATGCGTCATCTGGTGCCCAATACGCTGGCGCCGCTGATCGTGCAGGGCACGTTCATTTTTGCGTCTGCCATGCTGTCAGAGGCGGTCATGAGCTTTCTGGGCGTGGGCATGCCGCCCGAGTTTCCCTCGTGGGGCAACGTCATCGCCGAGGGGCGGATGTACTTCCAGATCAAACCGGGGCTGATTCTGCTGCCGGGGCTGTTCCTGGCCTTGACCGTACTCAGCGTGAACATGCTGGGCGACGCCATGCGCGACGCGCTGGATCCGAAGATGGCCCGGAGGATTTGAGATGACCGATTCCACAATGCCCGTGCTGCAAGTGCAGAACCTGACCGTGCAGCTGGTGGGGGCGCCCGGGGACGAGGAGCGTTCTGTCGTGGAGGGCATCAGCTTCGACATCCACGCCGGCGAAACCTTGTGCGTGGTGGGCGAGTCTGGCTCAGGCAAATCCGTCACCTCCTTTTCGGTGATGGGGTTGTTGGCGCCCGATGCGCTACGGCCGGCCGCCGGCCGCATCCTGCTGGATGGCGAAGACGTGCTCGCGTGTTCGCCAGAGCGCCTGCGCGAACTGCGTGCCACCCGGATGTCCATGGTCTTCCAGGAACCCATGACGGCGCTGAATCCGGTGCGTACCGTGGGCTGGCAGATCGATGAGGTGCTGCGCACCCATAGCGCCATGGATGCCGCCGCCCGCAAGCGCAAGATCCTGGACATGCTGGAATCGGTGCGCCTGCCGGACGTGGAGCGCATCTATCAGTCGTACCCGCACCAGCTGTCGGGCGGGCAGCGCCAGCGCATCGTCATCTGCATGGCGTTGATCCTGAATCCCAAGCTGCTCATCGCCGACGAGCCCACCACCGCCCTGGACGTCACGACCCAAAAGCAGATTCTGGCGTTGATCCTGGAACTGCAGCGGTCGCACAACACGGCGGTGCTGTTCATCACGCACGATTTCGGCGTCGTGGCCGAGATCGCCGACCGCATCGCGGTGATGAACCGCGGGCGGCTGGTGGAGGTAGGGTCGCGTGAAGATATCCTGGCGCGCCCGAAAGAGGCTTACACCCGCATGCTCGTATCCTCCGTTCCCGGCCTGGCGCCGCAGGCGCGGCAAGCTCCCGAGGGTGACCCTGTGCTGGTTGTGGACGGCCTGGAGAAGACCTACGCCGAACGCGGCTTCTTCAAGGCCAAACGCACGGTGCACGCGGTGCGCGATGTCAGCTTCACGCTGCGCAAGAAGGAGATCGTGGGCATCGTGGGCGAGTCCGGGTCGGGCAAGTCCACCCTGGCTCGCTGCATTGCGCGCCTGATCGACCCCAGCGCCGGTAGCGTGCGCCTGGACGGTGCCGAAATCGCCACGGCGACCAAGCGGGAATTCCATCCGGTGCGCAAGCGGATCCAGGTGGTGTTCCAGGATCCGTACCGCTCATTGAACGCGCGTATCCGCGTGGGTGACTCCATCGTCGAGGGCATGCGCAATTTTGGCGTGCCGGAAGCGGACGCCCGCGCGCGCGCCGTCGAACTGCTGGATATCGTCGGATTGGGCGCTGACACCATGGAGCGCTACCCGCATCAGTTCTCGGGTGGCCAGCGCCAGCGCATCTGCATTGCGCGCGCCTTGGCCTTGCGGCCAGATATCCTGATTGCCGATGAGGCGGTGTCGGCGCTGGACGTGTCGGTGCAGGCGCAGGTACTGGAACTGATCGAAGACATTCGCACCCGCACCGATACGGCCGTGCTGTTCATCACCCACGATCTGCGCGTGGCCGCACAGATCTGCAACTCCATTGTTGTGATGAAGTCCGGGCAGATCGTCGAGGCGGGGCAAGCGGCCGACGTGCTGACTCGGCCGCAGGATGAATACACGCGCCAATTGCTCGACGCCGCACCCGGAAGGCATTGGGACTTCAAGCGGTTCCGGCCGGCCCAGGCCACGCCTCATTAGGCGGGCGCCCTGGCGGCGCATGCTGCAAAAAAAGGGCGTCCGTCTGGACGCCCTTTCTATCCCGACCGTAATCAGGGGGCAAGCCCGCAGACCGTGGTCACGCCTCGATCCGCTCCACTTTCCCCACCAGCAGGATGTACGACAGCGCGCCCAGCAAGGCCAGGGACGATACGTACACAATGGCCGGCGCGAAGCTGTCTTTGGACACCAGGAAGCCGATCACGATCGGCGTGCAGATCGACGACAGATTGCCCACGAAGTTGAACACGCCGCCGGTCAGCCCCAACAGCCGCACGGGCGCCAGCGTCGACACCAGCGACCATGTGATCGATGCCAGTCCATTGCCGAAGAAGGCGACAGCCAAGAAAAAGATCACCCACGGCGTGGAATCGGTGAAGTTGGCGCCGATCATCGACGTCGAGATCAAGAGGCCCAGGATGATGGGCAGCTTGCGCGCCAGGCCCACGGTGGCGCCGCGCCGGATCAGGAAGTCGGACAGCACGCCCGAGCACAGCACGCCGACAAAGGCGGCCAGGAAAGGCACCGACGCCAGGAATCCCGACTTGATGAAATCCATGCCGCGGTACTTCACCAGATAGGTGGGAAACCACGTCAGGAAGAACCACAGCGTGGACGTCAGGCAGAACTGGCCCAGATACACGCCCCAAAGCTTGCGCTTGGTCATCACCAGGGCCAGGTCGTTCCAGTCGAACGGCGCCTTCTTGGCGCGGGCGTTGCGGTCCAGGTCGATGACGCCGCCGCCCTTCTGGATCAGTTCAAGCTCGGCCGCGTTGGCGCCCTTGAACTGGCGCGGTTCGCGGTAAATCAGGTACCACAGCACGCCCCAGACGATGCCCAGCAGGCCGGTGCTGACAAACACCATGTGCCAGCCGTAGTGGTGCTGCAGCCAGGCCAGCACGGGCGTCAGGAACGCCAGGCCGACGAACTGGCCCGACGTGTAGAAGCCGATGGCGGTGGCGCGTTCCTTTTCCGGGAACCAGGTGGTGACGACGCGGTTGTTGATCGGGTAGGCGGGCGCTTCCAGCGCGCCGACGGCCAGGCGCAGCACGAACAGGATGACGAAGCTGCCGGCGAATCCCATGAAGAAGGTGGCGGCCGACCACAGGATCAGCGCCGCGGCGTACAGCACGCGGGGCGAGACGCGGTCCACCAGCCAGCCGCCGGGAATCTGCATGGCGGCGTAGGTCCAGCCGAAGGCGGACAGGATCAAGCCTTCATGCACCGTATCCAGGCCGAACTCGTCCTTGAGGGCGGGCGCGGCGATGGACAGGTTGCTGCGGTCCAGGTAGTTGATGACGACGGTGATGAACAGCATCACCATGATGAGGTAGCGGCTGCGGGTAGGCCGCTGGGCGCTTTGCAGGCCCGCGTGGGTGGCGGTGGACAAGGTTGTCTCCTCTCTCTTTTATCCGATTACCACTCGGCGAAGCTGCCGTCGGCATGGCGCCAGATCGGGTTGCGCCAGCGGTGGCCCACGGCGGCGCGTTCCTTCACGTATTCCTCGTTGACCTCGATGCCCAGGCCTGGTCCTTGGGGAATCGTGACCATGCCGTCTTCGTACGCGAACACCTCGCGGTTGCTGACGTAGTCCAGCAGGTCGTTGGCGGCGTTGTAGTGGATGCCCAGGCTCTGTTCCTGGATGAACGCGTTGTAGCAGCCGGCGTCGATCTGCAGGCAGGTGGCCAGCGCGATCGGGCCCAGCGGGCAGTGCAGTGCCAGCGCCACGTCATAGGCTTCGGCCATGGCGGCGATCTTGCGGGTTTCGGTGATGCCGCCGGCATGCGAGGGGTCGGGCTGGATGATGTCCACGTAGCCTTCGGACAGCACGCGCTTGAAGTCCCAGCGCGAGAACAGGCGTTCGCCCAGCGCGATCGGGGTGGACGTCAGCGGGGCCAGCTCCTTCAGGGCCTCGTAGTGTTCGCTCAGCACGGGCTCTTCGATGAACATCAGCTTGAACGGGTCGAGCTCTTTCATCAGCACCTTGGCCATGGGCTTGTGCACGCGGCCGTGGAAGTCCACGCCGATGCCCACGTTGGGTCCCACGGCGTCGCGCACGGCGGCCACGTTCGCGAGGCACTTTTCGACCTTGTCGAACGAATCGATGTATTGCAGTTCTTCGGTGCCGTTCATCTTCACGGCGGTAAATCCGCGGTCTACCGCGCTCTTGGCGGCGGCGGCCGTGTCGGCCGGCCGGTCGCCGCCGATCCACGAGTACACGCGGATGCGGTCGCGCACGTTGCCGCCCAGCAGTTGCGACACCGGCACGCCCAGGTGCTTGCCTTTGATGTCCCACAGCGCCTGGTCGATGCCCGCCAGTGCGCTCATGTGGATGGCGCCGCCGCGGTAGAAGCCGCCACGGTACAGGACCGTCCAGTGGTCTTCGATGTTGCGCGGGTCCTTGCCGATCAGGTAGTCGGACAATTCTTCAACGGCGGCAGCCACCGAGTGGGCGCGGCCTTCGACGACGGGCTCGCCCCAGCCGACGATGCCTTCGTCGGTTTCGATTTTCAAGAAGCACCACCGGGGCGGCACGATGTAGGTAGTGAGCTTGGTGATCTTCATGCTTGGGTCTCCTGGACGGGATAGGCGCGTTGCCAGGCCGCGATGAATGCGCGGGCGTTCTGGCCGACTTCGGTGGCCGACAGGCCGGGTTTGTACAAGGCGGAGCCCAGGCCGAAGCCGCTGGCCCCCGCCTGGGCATAAACGGAAAGGTTGTCGGGCGTGATGCCGCCGACGGGCACCAGCGCGATGGGCGGGCGCATCACGGCGCGCCAGGCTTTCAGCACGACGGGGCCCAGCTGTTCGGCGGGGAACATCTTCAGCACGTCGGCGCCGGCGGCCAGCGCGGCGAAGGCTTCCGTAGGCGTGGCGACGCCGGGGCAGGACGCCATGCCCAGCTGCTTGGCGGCGCGGATCACCGCGGCGTCGCTGTGCGGCATGACGATGAGTTCGCCGCCCGCATCCTGGACGCGCGCGCAGTCGTCGGGGTTCAGCACGGTGCCGGCGCCGATCAGGCAATCGGTGGGCAGCGCCGCGCGCATCGCGCGGATGCTGGCCAGCGGGTCCGGCGAATTCAGCGGCACTTCGATCAGGCGAAAGCCCGCGTCGTAGAGCGCGTTGCCGACGGCCTCGGCTTCGGCCGGCTTGATGCCGCGCAGGATGGCGATCAGGCCGCAGTGGGTCATGGCGGTTTGCAGACCAGGGTGGTTCATGTTGGGTTCCTAGACGGATGCCGAAGAAGGGGTTTCTGCCGCGACCAGGCCGGCACAGACGGCCAGATGCCACAGGCCGCGCTCGGTAGCGTTCTGCGCTTGTTCAGGCGTGCCCAGGCCGTAGTGCTGCATGGCCAGGATGTAGCGCTGGCACAGGGCGGGTTCGCCGCAAAGCACGATGCGGGGCGGCTCGCCTTGCTGGCGCAGCATCTCGGCAAGCGCGGCGACTTCGTGGCCGATCAACAGGCCCGACAGGTAGTCGGCTTGCGAGGCGGATGGTAGTTCGCCGGTCAGGCCAAGCGCGCGGGTGCTGAAGATGGTGGAGAGCACGCCCGCGCGTCCCGCGGGGGCGCCAGCCACTTTCACGCCGCGCTCGAATGCGGCCATGTCGGCGGCGGGCGCTTCGCTCATGGTGCGGCCCAGGATCGTGTGGCCGCGCAGCGCGGCGTAGACCTCGCCGGTCATGAAGGTGTCGAAATGCGTAACGCGGCCACGGCGGGCATTGACCCATTTTGAGTGCGTGCCGGGCAGGCCGATCAGAACGCTGTCGGCCGGATGCGGGTCAGAAGTGCGGGCCTGCTCGAACATCACGCCGAAGACCTGCGTTTCTTCGCCGCGCATGACGTTGGGCAGACCGTGACGCTGGATCAGGCCGGGCACGATATGCACCGGCGTCGCGGCGCCGCGTTCGACTTTCGTGAGCAGCGTGCCGATGCGTTCCAGGTCGACGGGCACGTCCAGATAGGCGGCTTCTTTCCAGCCTTGCGCGCTGCCGACCATGCCGCAGGCGATCACCGGCAGCGCCGGCTCGGCGCGCAGCCAGTCGCCGCAAGCTTGTTCGAACGCCAGGTCGAAGCCGGACAGCGCGGTGCTGGCAGCGCCGTCCTGCAAGGGCTGCGGCAGGCGCATGATGCCCCACGGAAGATGGCGGGTGTCCAGGGTGTTGCCCCGGGCGTCCAGGCGGTACGCGCGCAACGATGAGGTGCCCCAGTCCAGCGCGATAAGCGCCGCGCGGGCGGGCGATCCGGTAGTCATCTGATCTGTCTCGTCTCTGGCCGCAATGCCGGGCGCCGTAGCCACGCGGGCAGGGCGCGGTGGGTGGCGGGCGTTGTGGACCTTGTTGTCGGACGCGCCCGTTGCAAGAACGCAGACGGCGCGCATTGCAAAAAATTCTAGATCAGCGCTTGAAAAATCTCAAAATATAGAATTAAATCCCACATACAGGGAATGTCTGCGGTTCAGCGGGCGCACTCCCTGCCACGTATCCCCGCCTTTCCGACGTTTCATGACTGCTACCGCCCTGACTTCTTCACGCTCCCCCTCGCTGGACCCCGATGGCGCCGCGCCGGCCGGCACGCAGACCCTGATGCGGGGCCTGGCCGTGGTGCAGGCCGTTGCCGATGGCGCGCGCGACTTGAAAGAGATCTGCGCCCGTATCGGGGTGGCGCGCAGCACCACGCACCGGCTGGCCAGTTGCCTGGTACAGGAGCGCTATCTGCGTGCCTTGCCGGGGGTGGGCTATGTGTTGGGTCCGAAGCTGATCGAACTGGGGTTCCAGGCGCGCGAGGCGTTTCCGATGGCCACGCTGGCGCGTCCGTATCTGGACAGCCTGGCCGAACTGACGGGCGACACGATCCACTTGGCGGTGCGCGACAACGACGAAGTGCTGTATCTGGAAAAGATCCCCGGCAAGAAGGGGCTTGAGATGCGGTCGCGGGTGGGCCACCGCATGCCGCTTGCCGCCACGGGCGTGGGCAAGGCGCTGCTGCTGGACACCGAAGAACCGCAATGGAAGGCGCTGCACCGCATCGGCGCGCCGGTCTCGTCGCGCGCGCCGGGCGGGCAGCAGAGCTGGGAAGCGTTTCGCGACCGCATGCGCGAATACGCGGCGCATGGCTATGCGTTCGACCTGGAAGACAACGAGCCCTCGATCCGCTGCGTGGCCGCGCCCGTGCGCGACGCGTCCAGCGGCATCGTGGCGGCCATCAGCGTGTCCAGCACCGTGCCGTACATGTCGCTGGAGCGCATGCGCGACATGGTCGCGGTGGTGCAGGGCGCCGCGGCGGAGATCTCCGCGGAGATGGGGTGGAAGGTGGAGCGCGGTTGAAGGGGGCGTCTGCCCCCTTGCGCGTCTATTCCAGCGGCAGCGTCAGCACGCCCTGCGGGGCGGGGCGCATCATGACGCGGCGGTACCAGGCCGATAGCGCCGGGGTGTCCGGGCGTTCGATCGGCAGGGCCAGCCAGCGGTGCGCGGACGTGACCAGCGCGATATCGCCGATGGTCAGATGGCGGCCGGCGATGAATTCGCGGCCTTGCAAGGCGTGGTCCAGGATCAGTGCGCGGGCGTTGGACCGCTTGACCGAGTTTTCGATGGCGGCGCGGTCGCGCTTGTCTTCCGGCGTGCGGATCAGGCCCAGGAAGGCTGGCGCCATCGCGCCCTGCCATTCCGTCGTCTGCCAATCCATCCAGCGGTCGGCGTCCGCGCGCATGCACGCGTCTTCAGGCCACAGGGTGCCCACGCCATAGCGCGCGGCCAGATAGCGGACGATGGCGTTGGATTCCCACAGCACGAAGCCGCCGTCATCGATGACGGGCACGGTGCGGTTGGGATTCAGCTTGGCGAATTCCGGCGTGTCCACCACGCCGAACGGCCCGCCGGCCTGGATGAAGGTGTGCGGCAGCGCCAGCTCGCGCACGGCCAGCATTACTTTCTGCACGTTGACGGATGTCAGGCGTCCCCAGATCTTCAACATATCCAGTCCTTGAGTTGTGTCAGGCGGGCGGCAATTGCCGCCGCGCAAAGCCGCTGTCGCGCGAAAAGCGCGTCCAGTTGAATGCGGGCCCCGGATCGGTCTTGCGGCCCGGAGCGATGTGTTCATGGCCCCGGGCGGCGGCCAGGGGATAGCGCGTGCGTAGCACGGGCGTCAGCTTGCGCAGCGCCAGGTACTGTTCGTCGGCGTAGGGCAGCGTGTCGGTGCCCTCCAGTTCGATGCCGATGGAAAAGTCGTTGCAGCGTTCACGTCCGCCAAAGCGCGACACGCCGGCGTGCCAGGCGCGCTGCTCGGTAGATACGAACTGGATGATGCGCCCGTCGCGGCGGATGAAGAAGTGGGCCGACACGCGCAGGCCGCGCAGGCGTTCCAGCCACGGGTGCGAGGCATGGTCCAGCGTATTCAGGAACAGCCCGGCAACCTCGGAGCCGCCGAACTGGCCGGGCGGCAGGCTGATGTTGTGCAGCACCAAGAGCGAGACCTGCGCGCCGGGCGGGCGCGCGTCGCGGTTGGGCGAAGGCAGAAGGGTGACACCCGGGGCCGGCGCCAGCCAGCCATGTCGATCCAGAAGCAGAGCCATGGGAGAGAGCATGCGTGGTGAATCCAACAGGCATTATGCCGTGGTCGCCGCAGCCTCCCAAATCAGCGCTTGCGTAGCCCAATGCGCGCGATGAGAGGCGAGGCGGGCGCGGTACCCGATGGAAGGCATGTGGAGCGTCAGCGCGCGAATTCCGTCGCGTCAGCTACTTCCTGGCAGGCCCCAGCCTGGCGTGTTCCGTGCTGCACCATGTCAGCCCGTTCTGCAGGACGGCCTCGGAGCGCGGCAGGTGGATGCCGCAGTGCGCGCAGCGCACCATGGACTCTGGCGCGGTGGGCGCAGGTTGGCTGCGGCGGGCCGTGTTCTGCGCGCCCGCCTGTTTTGCCGCCGCCATGCGGGCGGCGATGCGGGCCACGAACAGCACCGCAATGATCAGAACCACCCAAAACAGCAACTTGCCCACGTCAGCCTCGATGCAAAATCATTTCCAGCACGAACCGGCTGCCGGTGTACGCCAAAATCAGGAATCCAAAGCCCGTCAACGTCCAGCGCAGGGCCACGCGGCCGCGCCAGCCCCAGATGTGGCGGCCCGCCAGCAGCACGCCGAACGTCAGCCAGGACAGCAGGGTGAAGACGGTCTTGTGGTCAAAGGGCAGGATCTTGCCGGTCAGCTTCATGGACGCGATCGACCCGGACCCCACGGCCAGGGTCAACACGATGAAACCGATCCAGATGATACGGAACAGCAGCTGTTCCTGCACCAGCAGCGGCGGCTGGGAGTCCAGCACGCGGCCGATGATGCTGCGTTCGGTGGGCGCGTCCAGCGGGCGGTGCAGGTGGCGGTCAAGCAGGGCCATCATCATGGCGTGCAGGGCGGCGATGGTGATCAGGCCGTAGGCGGCCAGGGCGATCAACAGGTGGACGCGCAGCCAGGCGTCGTCGGCGTGGGGCACGAATTGCCCCTGCGGGAACAGCGCGGCCAGGGCGCTGGCGATGGCGGCGGCGGGCAAAAGCAGCAATTGCAGGCCGTCGATGCGCACCAGCAGGCTTTCCAGCCAAAACACCACCATGCCCAGCCAGATGGCTGCCGACAGGGCAAGTGCCCACCCAATGAACAGATGCTGGGCGCCCAGCATCGCTTGTTGCAGGCCGATTCCATGGAGAACCAGGGCCCCCAGCAGGCACAGACGGGCGATTCTGCCCGTCTTTTCCACTTCCCCGGCGCCGGCCAGTCGGATCCAAAGTGACCCTCCTAGCACTGCGTACGCCAAGGCAGCCGCTGTGTGAAATACAATGCCTAGTGACATAGAAACCGTTGTCTGGATGGGGCCTTGGGGTGCATGTCACCCGAAAGCGCAGAATCCGCGCCTGCGGCCACCGTTCAATCAACTAGTTTAAGCGGAAACGCCTCTCATGCTCGATAACCTAACTACACGCCTATCGCGCGTCGTCAAGACGCTGCGCGGTGAAGCCCGCCTGACCGAGGCCAACACCCAGGAGATGCTGCGCGAAGTGCGCATGGCGCTGCTGGAAGCCGACGTGGCGCTGCCCGTCGTGCGTGAATTCATCGCCCGCGTGAAGGACAAGGCGCTGGGCGAAGAGGTCGCCGGCAGCCTCAGCCCGGGCCAGGCCCTGGTGGGCGTCGTCCACAAGGAACTGACCGCCTTGATGGGCGGCGACCTGGGCGCCGATTCCAATGAATTGTCGCTGGCCGTGCAGCCGCCCGCCGTCATCCTGATGGCCGGCTTGCAGGGCGCCGGTAAAACCACCACCACCGGCAAGCTGGCCCGCTGGCTGTCCGAAGGCCAGCACACGCAGCACGGCCGCAAGACCGGCAAGAAGAAAGTGCTGGTGGTCTCCGCCGACGTCTATCGTCCCGCGGCTATCGACCAGTTGAAGAGCGTGGCGGCGCAGGTCGGCGTGGATTTCCTGCCGTCCGACCCCAGCCAGAAGCCCGAAGACATCGCGCGCGGCGCGGTGGACCATGCCAAGCGCCATCACTACGACGTCCTGATCCTGGACACGGCCGGCCGCCTGGGCATCGACGAGGCCATGATGCGCGAAATTCGCGCCTTGCATGACCTGGTCAAACCGGTTGAAACGCTGTTCGTGGTGGACGCCATGCAGGGCCAGGACGCGGTCAACACCGCGCGCGCCTTTGCCGACGCGCTGCCGTTGACCGGCGTGGTGCTGACCAAGCTGGACGGCGACGCCCGCGGCGGCGCGGCCCTGTCGGTGCGCCACGTCACCGGCAAGCCCCTGAAGTTCGTCGGCGTGTCGGAGAAGCTGGACGGCCTTGAGCCCTTCTACCCCGACCGCATGGCGCAGCGCGTGCTGGGCATGGGCGACATCGTCTCGCTCGTCGAACAGGCGCAGAAGAACATCGACATCGCCGAAGCCCAGAAGCTGGCGGCGAAGATCAAGTCGGGCAACAAGTTCGACCTGAACGACTTCCGCGACCAGCTCGGCCAAGTGAAGAAACTGGGCGACATGGGGTCGCTGCTTGAAAAGCTGCCGGCGCAGTTCCAGCAGGCCGCGGGTCAGCTGCAGGGCGGCCAGGCCGAAAAGCAGCTGCGTCGCACGGAAGGCATTCTGAATTCCATGACGGCGGCCGAACGCGCCAAGCCCGAACTGATCAAGGCCTCGCGCAAGCGCCGCATTGCAACGGGCTCGGGCGTGCCGGTGCAAGAGGTCAACCGCCTGCTGGCCCAGTTCGAACAGATGCAGGGCATGATGAAGCAGATGAAGAAGGGCGGCATGGCCAAGATGATGCGCGCCATGGGCGGCATGAAGGG
>NZ_DBHKZA010000048.1:0-26421 GCF_057314935.1 Achromobacter sp. | reverse complement strand
AGATGAAGAAGGGCGGCATGGCCAAGATGATGCGCGCCATGGGCGGCATGAAGGGCCTTGGGCGTTTCGGAATGAAGTAAAAAAATGGCCAGACGTTGCGTCTGGCCAAGCAATCGCGGCAGGCAGGGGGCGCCTCGCCGCGCCACAAGCCGGAAAACGCATGGGTGTTCTCCGGGTTGTTGGATTCTCGTTGCGGCTTACGCCAAGGGCGGGATGCGCAGCACTTGGCCCGGGTAGATCTTGTCGGGGCTGGTCAGCATGGGCTTGTTGGCTTCGAAGATCAGCGAGTTCTTGGCGCCCTGGCCCTTGCCGTATTGCGCCTCGGCGATCTTCCACAGGTTGTCGCCCTTTTGCACCGTGTACATCTTGGCCTCAGGCGTGGCCTGCTTCACTTTCAACTGATTGTCCACCGCGGCCACGCCGACGGTGTTGCCCAGCGCCAGGGATATCTTCTCGGCCGCTTCGGTGCTGAGGGCTTCGCCCGCCACCGTGACCTTGTCGCCGTCCACCGTGATTTGCAGGCCGTCCGCGTTCAGGCCGTGCTTATCCAGCTCTTTCTTCAACTCGTCTGCCGTCGCGGCCTTGGCCTCGCTGGCGCCGAAGAGCTTTTCCCCAACGTCCTTGATGAAATTGAGCAGACCCATAGTGTTTCCTTTATCTATGTTGCGGTGAGAAAACGAGTAGTGCTTTCAGGGCGCGCGGCCCACAAGCATCTTGCGCACGATCCCGACGATCAAGGTGAGCACGGCGCCACCGACGCCGCCGCCCACCACGTCACCGGCAATCGCTGAAAGATCCAGTCCGGTATTGCCTGCCGTTGCCGCCGCTCCCGCGCCGGCGGTGATCATGGGCGCCAGCCACGAACCGCCCGCCAGGCCGCCGATGGCCCCTGCGATGGTGTTGCCGAGCGGGCCGAGATTGAACTGCTGGAGCATTTTCCCCAGTCCATTGCCACCGGCTGCGCCAGCGACAAGCTGGATGAGAAGATTGATGATGACCGCGGTGTTCATGATGCCTCCTTGCCCCGTGGGGCGATGTGCAACGCTAGAACAACAGCACGACAACGTAACGACGCCAGCAGCAACGATTATTACTCGCAGACTCGCCGCGAGACGAGGGGTTAACGTGTAACAGGTTGCTAGATCCTTGGCAGACTACGCAAGAATGCTCGTCAGTTTGCAGGCCGCGTAGCGCGGCAGGCGCAAACCCCATCGGGCGCATGGTGCCATGCGTCAGAACCTGATGGAAAATGCATAAGCAAAGGGCCGCTGATCCAGCGGCCCTTCGTCTTGATAATGCCTGTTTGCGGCGCAATAAATGCGGCGCAGACAAACCGGAGGATCAGCCTCCGCCCACCGCCACGACGATCTCGATCTGGTCGCCGTCGGTCAGCGTGGTCTGCTCGTGCTGGCTCTTGGGCACGATCTCGCCATTGCGCTCCACCGCCACGCGCTTGCCGGCGTAGCCCAGCGTCTGCAGCAGTTCGATGACGGTAGTGTTCAGCGGGAACTCCCGCGCGTCGCCATTCAGGGTGATGTGCATATCGGGTCTCCTCACTGTTTCGCGTAGGCGTCGGTGGCGGCGATCAGGCGCGCCAGGGTGCCGGGCTCGTCGAAGGCGTGGCCGGCGTCGGGCACCAGATGGAATTCGGCTTCCGGCCAGGCACGGTGCAGGTCCCAGGCGGTGCGCGCGGGCGTGCAGACGTCGTAGCGGCCCTGCACGATGGTGCCGGGGATGCCGCGCAGCTTGTGGGCGTCGCGGATCAACTGGCCTTCTTCCATGAAGCCGGCATTCACGAAATAGTGGTTCTCGATGCGGGCAAAGGCCAGCGCAGCACGGTCGGCCGCGTGGCTTTGCTGGTGGCGCGGACTGGGCAGCAGCGTGATCGTGCTGTCTTCCCACTTGCTCCATGCCTTGGCGGCGCGCAGCTGCTCGGCGGCATCGTCGCCGGTCAAGCGCTTGTGGTACGCCGCCACCAGGTCGCCGCGTTCGGCTTCGGGGATGGGCGCCAGATATTCTTCCCAGCGGTCCGGGAACAGCCACGACGCGCCTTCCTGATAGAACCACTGGATTTCCGCGCGGCGCAGGCCGAAGATGCCGCGCACCACCAGTTCGCTGACGTGAGACGGGTGCGTCTCGGCATAAGCCAGTGCCAAGGTCGATCCCCAAGACCCGCCGAACACCAGCCAGTTTTCCGCGCCCATGATCTCGGTGCGCAGGCGCTCGATGTCGGACACCAGGTGCCAGGTCGTGTTGTTGTCCAGGCTGGCGTGCGGCTTGGAACGGCCGCAACCGCGCTGATCGAACAGCAGCACGTTGTAGCGCTGCGGGTCGAACAGCTGGCGATGCACGGGCGAACAACCGCTGCCGGGGCCGCCATGCAGGAAGACGGCGGGCTTGCCGTTCGGGTTGCCCGACATTTCCCAATAGATCTGGTGGCCGTCGCCGGTATCCAGGATGCCGTGGCGGTAGGGTTCGATTGGCGGATAGAGCATCAGGCGACTCGCTTGAAGATCAGGTCCCAGACGCCGTGGCCCAGACGCAGGCCGCGGTTCTCGAATTTGGTCAGGGGGCGGTAATCGGGGCGGGGCGCATAGCCGTCCGCCGTGTTGGCCAGCAACGGTTCGCCGCTAAGCACTTCCAGCATTTGCACCGCGTAGTCTTCCCAGTCGGTGGCGCAATGGATGTAGCCGCCCGGCGCGATGCGGCTGGCCAGCAGCGACACGAATGCGGGCTGCAGCAGGCGGCGCTTGTGATGGCGCTTCTTGGGCCACGGGTCCGGGAAGTACACATGCACGCCGGCCAGCGAATCCGGAGCAATCATGTCGCGCACGACTTCCACGGCGTCGTGCTGGATGATGCGCAGGTTCGGGATGCTGGAATCTTCAATGCGGCGCAGCAGTGAGCCGACGCCGGCGTTGAACACTTCGACGCCCAGGAAGTTGTCGTCAGGACGGGCCAGCGCGATCTTCTCGGTGGTCTCGCCCATGCCGAAGCCGATCTCCAGCACCGTCGGCGCCTGCCGGCCGAATGCGGCGGCGGGGTCCAGGCGGCGGGGGGCGTACGGAATGGACCATTGGCCCATCAGGCGCTCCAGCGCGGCCAACTGGCCCTGGGTAATGTGGCCGCGGCGATGCACGAAGCTGCGGATGTGCGTGGCGCCCGGGCTGTTCGGGGCGTGGGCGGTGCTGGCCAGCGCGGCCTGCGTTTCCGGGGAAACGGGGGCCTGCGTAGCGTCGGGCGCGGCGGAGTCGGCGGTCGTGTCGGGGGTGTTCACGGGGGGCGTCGCGGGCTTGTCCGCGGGGTTGTTCGTATTCATAGCCCCGAATTGTAGTGGCAGGTGCGGCGGGCCGGAGTCGGCCGGATGGACTAAATTGGGGACGCATTTAGGGCGGGGGCGCGGGCGTGGTCGCCGGCCAGCATGAAAATCCCCCTGGAATCGGAAAAAAGGCGCGCTATAATCGTCGGCTCTGCCCTGGCCCTGCGCCGCGGCACGACACCCGAGCGGGTGTAGTTCAATGGTAGAACGGCAGCTTCCCAAGCTTCATACGAGGGTTCGATTCCCTTCACCCGCTCCACTTCGACTGTTCACGGACCGCCACCGCACGCCGGTGATCGACGTGAGCTATTCCCAGAATGTGCGACCTGCCCGACCGGCCGTGACTCACCGCCTTCATGTGGACGACGCGCGTGCCTGTTTTGCAGCCGGTGCTGCCGCCTGTGCGGTGCCGGCATTGTCGGCGGTCTTCGCCGAGCGCTTCTTCAATTCCAGGATGACCTGGCCGCCGGACAGGATGTCCGTCTGGACGGCCACCCGGGCCGCCTGGCTGTCGCGGTTGCGCATCGCGGCCAGCAGGGAATAGTGGCCGTCGATCATGTCGCGCCCGCCTGCCGTATAGCACTGGGCGATCAAGGGCCCCATCTTCAGCCATAGCCGTTCCAGGATGCTCAGGAGCACTGGCATGTTGGCGATTCGACAGTACTCGAAATGGAAGTGCTGATTCAGGCTGATGGCGGCCAGGACGTCGCCGGCGGCCAGCGCCTGTTCGTTCTGCTCGATCAGCGCTTCCATGCGCGCGATGTCTTCGGCCGTGGCGACCTCGGCGGCCCGCGCGGCGGCCATGCCTTCGAGCTCGAGGCGGATGTCGCGGATTTCCAGGTATTCGGGCAGGGTGACTTCGGCTACCCGGATATCGCGCGCGCTGCGCATGGTCAGCGCGCCGTCTTGCACCAGGCGCAGCACGCCGTCGCGCACCGGGGTGATGCTGGTGCCCAGCTCTGCCGCCAGCTCCCGGATACGCAGCCGGTCTCCTGGCCGGAGCTGGCCTTCCATCAGGGCGCTGCAGATTCTGGTGTAGACCCGCTTGCCCATGCTTTCGTACTGCATGGCCGAAAAGCGGGCCTCGGTTTGCGGCAGCGGCAGCGACGGCGCGGGCGCCTCGGCGTTAGGGTCGGAATGCGGGCTTGCGCTCGGATGATGCATCAAGGTACGTGCCAAGAGTCTTAAGGTCGCCGCGGAAAACGGGTCCGGGCGGGCGGATGGCGGGCTTGCTGCCCATTCCCTACTTTATCAGCCTTATAGGCGAAGTCGACGTGCGGGGCGGGCTTGCGGGGATTTTGCGGCCTTCGGGATTTCACCGATATCGGGGTTTTTGTATCTTGATGCATGATGCATCAAATATCTAAATCGGGATGTCTTGTGATGCTGTCGAATGTCGCCGCCGGCTTGGAAGAACCGGTGGACGCCCTGTTGGTCAATTCGCCACCGCCGATCCGGCTCAAGGATGCGCAACGCGTCGCCAGCGCCTGCTACCCCGGCTACGCGCACTGCGCCCCGTTGTCGGGCGAGCGCGACATGAATTTCCGGATCAGCCGGGCGGACGGCGAGTCGCTGACGCTGAAGTTCATCAACGGCGCGGAAAGCCTGGATGAAACGCGCATGCAGATCGCGGTGCTCAAGCACCTGGAAGCGCGCAGGCGCGGCATGGACCCGGTGCGGGCGCCGCATCACCAGCCAGCCGACGCGGCTGGGCTGACCGCTGAATATTCGGATGTCAGGCCAGGTTGCGACGATGGCTCGGCAGCCCAGGATTGGCTGGTTTTTCATGTGCGGGACGTTGCCGGCCCTGTGCGGGTGCGCGCTTATGGCTATCTGCCCGGCCGGGCAGGAACGGCCATGTCGGCCGGGCCGCAGTCGTGGCACGCCGTAGGCAGGGCGGCTGGGCAGCTGGATGCGCAGCTTGCCGACTTCGAACATCCGGCGGCGCATCGCCTGTTCCTGTGGGATGCCTGCCAGGTGGCGCGCGTGCGGCCGATGCTGGGAGCGGTCGAGTCTGCCGACGAACGGGCGCGCATCGCCGCCTATCTGGACGTGTTCGAGCAGGACGTCATGCCTGCGCTGGCGGCGTTGCCCTGCCAGATCATTCACAACGACCTGTCGCCCAGCAACATCCTGGTCGATGAGGCGGGCACGGACCTGGCGGGGATCCTCGACTTTGGCGACATGGTTCATGCGCCGCGGATCGCCGAGATCGCCATCGCCGCGTCTTACCAGATGACGGTTGCCGGCAATCCCCTGGACGTGCTGTCGGCCGTCGTGGCGGGTTACGAGTCCGTGTCTCCGTTGACGCCGCAAGAGCGGTGCCATGTGTTGGACCTGGTGCTGGCGCGGCTGGTGCAGCGCATGGCGATTCCGTCCTGGCGCGCGTTGCGATTTCCCGGCAACGGCGCCTACATCCTGCGCAGCCGGGCGGCGGCGACGGCGTTGTTCAACGAGCTGTACGACGAATGGAGCCGGGGCGCCCGTTGAGCGCGTCCTGCATGGAACTGCGCGACGCCGCGCACGAATCGAACGAAGGACATGCGATGACAGTAAACCGCAACGAGGCGCAGCAAGACTTGTTGGCGCGGCGCAAGGCGCTGGGGCCGGCCTACCGGTTGTTCTACGAAGAGCCGGTGGAGCTGGTGCGCGGCGAGGGCGTGTGGCTGTACGACGCCGCAGGGCGCCGCTATCTGGACGCCTACAACAACGTGCCCGTGGTCGGGCATGCCAATCCCGCCGTGGTGGAGGCGCTGTCGCGCCAGGCATCCGTGCTGAATACGCATACGCGGTATCTCCACGAGGGCGTGGTGCATTACGCGGAGCGGTTGCTGGCGCTGTTTCCGGATGCGCTGGACACCGCCATGTTCACCTGCACGGGCAGCGAGGCCAATGACCTGGCGCTGCGCATCGCTTTCGAGGCGACGGGGCGGCGGGGCGTGATCGTTACCGAGAATGCCTATCACGGCGTGACGATGGCGCTGGCCGATGTGTCACCGTCGCTGCGTCCCGTCGGGGCGCACGTCCGGACGATACCGGCGCCTTGCCTCCTGAAGGGGACGCCGCAAGAGGTCGCGGCGAAATTCGCCGCCTGCGTGGATGCGGCGGCCGACGAGCTGGAATCCGCCGGCACGCCTGTGGCCGCGCTGATGGTCGACACCGTGTTCGCCAGCGACGGCATGTACGCCGATCCCGGCGAAGCACTGACGCTGGCGGCCGCGCGCGTGCGCGCCCGCGGCGGCCTGTTCATCGCCGACGAAGTGCAGGGCGGCTTTGCGCGGATGGGCGCCAACTGGTGGGCCTTCCAGCGCGACAGTGTGACCCCGGACATGGTGTCCATGGGCAAGCCCATGGGCAACGGCCATCCGATAGGCGGCCTGGTCGTGCAGTCGCGCCTGGCGGAGGTCTTCGGCCGGCAGTGCCGCTATTTCAATACCTTCGGCGGCAACACCGTGTCGTCGGCCGTCGGCCTGGCCGTGCTGGACGAGCTGGCGCGCATGGATGCGCCGGCTCACGTCGAGCGCACCGGACAGGTCATGGCGCAAGCGCTGGACGATCTGGCGCAGCGCCACGATTGCCTGGGAGCGGTACGCGGGCAGGGCCTGTATTGGGGGGTCGACATCGTCGCGCCCGATGGGGATGCGACGCATGCCGCTCGCCTGACCCAACGGATCGTCAATGGATTGCGCCAGTCCGGCGTGCTGCTCGGCACCGCTGGCCGGCAGGCTTGCACGCTGAAGATCCGTCCGCCACTCGTGTTCCAGCCCGAGCATGCCGGCATCCTGGCGCAAGCCCTGGACGAGCAGTGCCGCGCGGCGTTGCGCTGAACCGCCAACAACAACAAGACAACAAGACGCTTCAAAAGAAGACCGGTCCCACCCCACCACGTCGAACAAGCAAGGGAATCATCATGCGCAACACTATGTTCTTCAGAAAAACGGCACTGCATGTCCTGCTGGCGGGCGCAGCGGCTCTTGGCGCAGGCGCGTCGGCCGTGGCGCAGACGCATGGCGGCACGCTCAACGTCATCCTGAATCCCGAGCCGCCCGTCCTGATGCTGGGCCTGAACCAGCAGACGCCCACCCAAATCGTCGGCGGCAAGATCTACGAGAGCCTGCTGACCTATGACTTCAAGCTCAATCCCCAGGCCAGCCTTGCCAAGTCGTGGACCGTATCGCCCGACGGGCTGACCTACACCTTCGAGCTGCAGGAAGGCGTGACCTGGCACGACGGCAAGCCGTTCGGCGCCGATGATGTGCTGTTCTCGCTCAAGGAATACCTGCCCGAGGTGCATGCGCGCGCCCGCAACAACCTCAGCCATGTGGCGAACATCGAAAAGACGGGGCCGCTCACCGTCGTCATCACGCTCAAGGAACCGTACTCGCCATTCATCAATGCCTTTGAGGTGTCATCCGCGCCCATCGTGCCGGCGCACATCTACAAGGGCACCGATTTCCGCAACAACCCCGCCAACCAGACGCCGATCGGCACCGGGCCGTTCAAGTTCAAGGAATGGCAGCGCGGCCGCTATGTGCTGCTGGAGCGCAACGACAAGTACTGGCGTCCCAACCTGCCGTATCTGGACAAGATCTACTTCCAGGTGATTCCGGACGCCAACTCGCGCCTGGTCGCCCTGGAAAGCGGCTCGGTGCAGGTGGCCAGCTTTGGCGACATCGATTTCGCCTTCCTGCCGCAGATCAAGGCCAACCCGCAGTTGGACATCACGACCCAGGGGTACGAGTTCACCGGCTCGCACGCCGCGATCGAGCTCAACCACCGGACCAAACCGATGGACGACGCGCGGTTCCGGCAGGCGATCCAGTACGCCATCGACCGCAAATTCATCGCCGAGCGCATTTTCTTCGGCGCCGCGCGCCCGGCCACGGGCCCGGTGTCGTCGGTGACGCGCTTCTACGACGATAAGCTGCCGCGCTACGACTATGACCCGAAGAAGGCCATCGCGCTGCTCGACGACATGGGCCTCAAGCCGGATGCCAGCGGCAAGCGCGCCAGCATCAAACTGCTGGGCCTGCCCTACGGCGATACCTGGAACAAGGTGTCCGAGTACGTCAAGAGTTCGCTGTCCAAAGTCGGGGTGGACGTGGTGCTGGAAAGCACCGACGCGGGCAGCTGGGCGCGCCGCTACTCGAACTGGGAGTTCGATTCCGTGGTCGAGTACCTGTACCAGTACTCCGATCCGGCGCTGGGCGTGGATCGTACCTACCGATCGGACAATATCCACAAGGGCGGTTACGGGACCAACACATCGGGCTATGTGAACAAGGACGTGGACGCCGCGCTGATCGCCGCCGCGAAGGAAGTCGACCCGGTCAAGCGCCAACAGCTGTACTCGCAAGCCTATGGTCAGATTGCCAAGGATGCGCCGACCGCCTGGCTGGTCGAACTGGCGTTCCCCACCATCACCAACAAGAAGGTCAAGAACGTGACGACGTCCGCCATCGGCGTGGCGGAAAGCTTCGCGACGACCTACATCGAGAAGTAAGAGGGGAAACCGCATGATGAGGTGGCTGCGGCCCTTACTTTCCGTGCTGGGCAAATCGGTCACGGTGCTGGTCGCAGTCGCGGTCATCAACTTTGCCCTGGTGCACATGGCGCCCGGCGACCCGGTCAGCGTGCTGGCCGGCGAAGCCGGATCGTCAGACGCGAAGTTCCTGGAACAGTTGCGCCAGGAGTTCAAGCTCGATCAACCCCTGGTGGTGCAGCTGGGAAGCTACCTGCAATCCATCGCCACGCTGGATCTGGGATACAGCTACCGGCAGCAACGCCCCGTCTGGGACATGATCGCCGACCGCTTGCCGGCCACGCTGGTGCTGGCGATCCCGGCTTTCCTCATTGCCCTGCTGGGCGGAATCCTGCTGGGGGCGCTGGCCAGCCGCTACCGGGGATCGTGGCTGGACTCCGTCATCACCGCGGCTTCGCTGGCGTTCTACGCAACACCCATCTTCTGGGTCGGATTGCTGCTGGTGCTGGGGTTTTCGGTCAGCCTGGGGTGGCTGCCGGCTTTCGGCTACGAGACCATGGGTTCGTCGCTGACGGGGTTGCCGCGAATGCTGGATATCGCCAAGCACGCCCTGTTGCCCATCGTCACCTTGGCGGGCTTCAACCTGGCGGTCTATACCCGTCTGGCGCGGGCCTCCATGAACGAGATCCAGGGCGCCGATTTCGTCAAGACGGCGTGGGCCAAGGGCCTGTCGTCGGGCCGGGTGGTGTGGGTGCACCAGCTGCGTAACGCCGTGCTGCCCGTCATCACGCTTGCCGGCATGCAGGCGGGCCAACTGATCGGCGGCTCGGTGCTCGTGGAAACCGTGTTCGCCTGGCCGGGCATCGGCCGGCTGGCCTTCGACGCCCTGCAGCAGCGCGACTATCCCGTCCTCCTGGGGGTGTTTTTCTGCACCTCGGTGGTGGTGGTGGCGTTCAACCTGCTTACTGACCTGATCTACCGCGTCGTCGATCCTCGCATGCAGAGTCAATCATGAAGTCATTGATCAAGCGATATTTCAGCAATGCCGGCGCGGTGGTGGGGCTCGTCTGCCTGACCGCCATCGTGCTGATGGCCCTGGGCGCCCAGTGGCTCTATCCGATCAACCCCTGGGATGCCACCGAAGCGCCGTTCCTGCATCCGTTCGAACAGGCCGGCGCCTGGTTGGGGGCCGACTCCATGGGCCGCAATATCGCAGCGGGCGTCGTGCACGGCGCGCAGGCCTCGCTGCTGGTGGGCGTGGTGGCGACCGTGGTCGCCGTGTTCATCGGCATGCTGGTGGGCGTGCCGGCCGGTTATCTGGGCGGGCGCTGGGACGAGCTGTTGATGCGCGTGACCGAGATCTTCCAGACCATCCCCAGCTTTCTGTTCGCCATTGTGCTGGTGGCCATCTTCCAGCCGTCTTTCGGTTCGGTGATCACCGCGGTGGCGCTGGTGAGCTGGCCGCCGATCGCCCGGCTGGTGCGCGCCGAATTCATGCGGGTCAAGTCCAGCGAATTCGTCGAGGCCGCCACGGTGCAGGGCTATTCGCGCACCCACATCGTGTTCGCCGAGATCCTGCCCAACTGCGTCTCGCCGCTGATCGTCATGGCTTCGCTGATGGTCGCCAACGCCATCCTGCTGGAAAGCGCGATCAGTTTTCTGGGCCTGGGCGATCCCAACCTGATGACCTGGGGATACATGGTGGGCGCCTCGCGCACCTTCCTGCGCCTGGCCTGGTGGATGTGCCTGTTCCCGGGCGTGGCGATCTTCGTCACGGTGCTGGCGGTCAACCTGATGGGAGAGGGGCTCAATGACGCGCTCAATCCCCGTCTCCATCGCAAGGGGTGAGCCGTGGCGTCGTTGCTTCAGATTGAAAACCTGTCGATCTCGCTGCCTGCGGGCGCCGACCGCGCGTTGGCGGTGGATGGCGTCAGCCTGGCCCTGAACCCGCGCGAAATCGTGTGCGTGGTGGGCGAGTCCGGCTCGGGCAAGTCCACGTTGGCGCATGCCGTGCTGGGCCTCTTGCCGCGCGGCCTGAGAATCGCCGGCGGGGATATCCGGCTGGGCGAGCTGCAACTGGCCGGCATGCCGCTGGGCGAGCTGCGCCGCGTGCGCGGCAAGCGCATTGCCATGGTGTTCCAGGAACCGCTCAGCGCGCTCAATCCGCTGATGCGCTGCGGCCACCAGATCGGCGAAATGTTGCGCACGCACGGCATGCGCAATGCCGCCCAGGTCAATGCGCGTGTTGCCGAGCTGCTGACTTCGGTCGGCTTGCCGGATCATGCCCGCATCGTCGACTCCTATCCCTATCAACTGTCGGGGGGACAACGCCAGCGCGTCATGATCGCCATGGCCCTGGCGCTGGAGCCTGACATCCTGATCGCGGACGAGCCGACCACGGCGCTGGATGTCACCACCCAGGCGCAGATCCTGGCCCTGATCAAGGACATCCAGCAACGCAAGGGATTGGCCGTGCTGTTCATCACGCACGATTTTGGCGTGGTGTCGGAAATCGCCGACCGCATCGTCGTGATGCGGGGCGGTCGCGTGATCGAGTCGGGCTCGGCGCAGCAGGTGCTGCGCGATCCCCAGGAAGCCTATACGCAGTCCTTGCTGGCCGCTGTTCCGTCGTTCCGGCCACCGCCGGCCGGCAAGGTTCAGCCCGACGCCTTGCTGACGGTGAAGAACCTGCGCAAGACGTACGTGCGCAAGGGCAAGTGGTTCGGTCCGGCCCAACAGTTTCCGGCGGTCAAGGGCGTGTCGTTCGACATTCGGCGCGGCGAGACGGTCGGGCTGGTGGGGGAGTCCGGTTCGGGCAAGTCGACCATCGGCCGCATGCTGGCGGGTCTGGTGTCCGTCGACGATGGCGAAGTGCGGTTGCGCGGGGCCGACATGCTGGCAGACGGCGCGTTCGCCGACCCGGCACGGCGCCGTTCGGTGCAGATGATCTTCCAGGACCCGTATGGGTCGCTCAACCCCCGCCATACCGTGGCGCGCATCCTGACCGGCGGCATGCGCCGGCACGGCATGTCGGCCAGCGCGGCGATGGACAGGGCGCGCGAATTGATGCAACTGGTCAAGCTGGATCCGTCCGCGCTGGATCGCTATCCGCATGAGTTTTCGGGCGGCCAGCGCCAGCGTCTGGGCTTTGCGCGCGCCATCGCGGTGACCCCGGAACTGATCGTGGCGGATGAGCCCGTGTCGGCGCTGGACGTCTCGGTGCAGGACCAGGTGCTGGCGATGCTGCGCCAACTGAAGCATGAGCTGCATCTTTCCATGCTCTTCATCACGCATGATCTGCGCGTGGCCTCCCAGTTGTGCGACCGCGTCATCGTGCTCAAGCATGGCGAAATCGTCGAGCAGGGCCTGACCGCCCAGGTCCTGGAAAACCCGCAGCACGAGTACACCCGCGAGCTGATCGCCGCGGTGCCCGGAAGAAGCTGGAAATAGACAACCCACACGCTTTATAGGATCGCGCAGTGAAAGCATTCATCTCCCCGACCCATGACGTGCCCTGGCCTGGCAACGCCATGATCCGTGGGCTGCTCAAACAGCACCACGATCGCGCCGAACGCAGCATCGAAATCCTTGCCGCCCTGAAGGACGACCTACGCCTGGATTGCCAGTTCGTGCAGCGCGCCGCCGAACGCCCCATCGAATTGTTCGAAGTCCACGCCCCGGACTATCTGCAGTACCTGGAGACCGCCTGGGACGAATGGTCCAAGGCGCCGGATGCGTCGTTCGAAGTGCGGCCCTACATCACGACGAATCGCTATTTCCCGACGTTGCGCACGCAGATCCCGGTGACGCTCGCCGGCCGCTACCTGGGAGATGGCGGCTCGCCATTGGTCCAGGACGCCTGGGTCAACATGAACGGCAGCGTCGACGCCGCCGTGGCGGCCGCCGACGCGATCATCGCGGGCGAGCGCAGCGCCTATGCGCTGTTGCGGCCCGCAGGCCATCACGCCATGCGCGACCTGGCGATGGGCGGCTGCCACATCGCGAACACGGCGATCGCCGCGCAGCGTCTGGCCAAGCGGTTTGGCCGCGTCGCCGTGCTGGATATCGACGTGCACCATGGCAACGGCACGCAGCAGATCTTCTACGACCGCGACGACGTGTTGACCGTGTCGCTGCACGGAAAGCCCGAAACGCTGTTTCCGTTCATCTGCGGCTACGCCGACGAGATTGGAAGTGGCGCGGGCGAGGGCTACAACTGCAATCTGCCCATGGAAGGCGGCACGGCGATCAGCGGCTACCTTGGGCACTTCGACCATGCCCTCGAACGGATCAAGGATTTCGCACCGGGCGTGCTGGTGGTGGCGGCAGGCTTCGACACGTTCCGGCACGATCCGTTTGGCAACCTGGACATCGACACGGCCGACTACGCGGTACTGGGCGACCGAATCGCCCAGCTTGGCCTGCCGACCCTGTTCGTTCAGGAAGGGGGCTACAAGGTCGATACGCTGCGCGCCAACGTCAATTCGCTGGTCGAAGGTTATCTGAACCGTCAGGGGGCCTGAGCATGATGACTGCTGAACGCGAGAAGGGCGAGGGCCGTGTGGTGCTGATCAGCGGCGCCAGCCGGGGCATCGGGCTGGCCCTGGCGCGTGAACTGCTGGGGCATGGCTGGCGGGTGTCGGCGGGAACGCGCCAGCCCGTGGCGGCGCTGGCGGAGTATGGGGCGGATCGTTGCCACGGGTCGTTCTTCGATGCGCGCGATCCGGCCAGTGAAGCGGCCTGGGTGGCGGCGGCGCACGGCCATTTCGGGCGAATCGACGCGATCGTGCACAACGCCGGCATCCTGAGCGGCAAGTCCGTGATCGAGGCGAGCGACGAGGACTTCGACGATATCTTCGCCGTCAACGTCAAGTCGCCCATGCGCCTGACCCGACTGGTGTGGCCCCATTTGCAGGCCGCGCCCGAGGGCCGCGTGTTGGTCATCGCCTCGCTGGCCGGCAAGCGCGTGCGGGCGGCGGAAGGCGGGCTGTATTCCATGAGCAAGGCCGCCGCATTGATGCTGGCCCACGGCATCCGCCATGCCGGTGAAGAGGATCGGATCCGTTGCACCGCGATCTGCCCGGGTTTCGTCGCCACGGATATGGCCGACGGCGTGGACGACGCCATCCGGGCGCAATTGACCCAACCGCAGGAAGTGGCCCGGATCGCCCGAATGGCGCTGGAGCTTCCCGCCACGGCCAGCGTGGCGGAAATTCCGATCAGCTGGCGGGTGGAAACGGCGTTCTGACCGCGGAAAATGGGGGGCGGCACCGGCCGGCATCCCGCTGACACGCGCCTGGCTGGGTACAATCCGCTCCCTATGCGCTATTCCGACTTCGATCATCGCCTTGCCGCGCTTGGCGCCCGGCCCGTCCATCGCGGCCGGGTCATGCGCGTCTGGCTGAACGGGCAGGCGCTTGACACCGGCACGCGGCGGCGGCGCGCAGAGGATTTCCTGCCGCTGGCGTTGCGCAACGCGCTGCCCGCCTTGACGGCGGAACTGAACGGCCTTGCCCGTCTGCGCTCCGAACATGCCGGCAACGACGGCTCGCGCCTGCTTGTCGACCTTGCCGATGGGCAGATGGTCGAAAGCGTGCTGCTGCCACGTGACGGCCTCTGTGTTTCCACGCAGGTGGGCTGTGCGGTGGGCTGTCGTTTCTGCATGACGGGCAAGAGTGGCTTGATCCGTCAGGTCTCCAGCATGGAAATCCTTGCCCAGGTCGTGCTGGCACGGCGTCTGCGCGCGGTGAAAAAAGTCGTGTTCATGGGCATGGGGGAACCGGCGCACAACCTGGAAAACGTGCTCGAAGCGATTGATCTGCTGGGCACCGAAGGCAATATCGGCCATAAGAACCTGGTGCTCTCCACGGTGGGCGACCTGCGCGTGTTCGAGGCCCTGCCGAAACAGCGGGTCAAACCCGCGCTGGCGCTGTCGCTGCACACGACCAAGAACGCGTTGCGTGAACACCTGCTGCCGCGGGCCGCCAGAATTGCACCGGCGGCGCTGATCGAGCTGGGCGAAGCATACGCTCGCGAAACCGGGTACCCGATCCAGTACCAGTGGACGTTGCTCAAGGGTGTCAACGACGGTGACGACGAGCTTGACGCCGTGCTGCAACTGCTGAAGGGCAAGTACTGCGTGCTCAATGTCATCCCTTTCAATAGTCTTGAAGGGGACGACTATCAACGTCCCGATCCCGAACGCATCCGCGAGATCGTCCACTACCTGCATAGCCGCGGTTTGTTGACCAAGGTGAGAAACAGCGCCGGGCAGGACGTGGACGCCGGCTGTGGCCAGTTGCGCGCCCGGGCTGTGGGCGCCGAACAGGTCGTCGTGCTGCGCCGCCAGCGCACGCCCAGGCTGGAAGCCGCCTAGGACTTCCTGGGCCTGGGGCGGCGCGGCATCCGCTGCTGAGCTATGCTCGCCCAAGCGTGTGAGGTGCGAGCGGGCCTGCTGGCCGCCGGCATCGGCCGCACACTATCCAAGACAATTCGATGTTACGGAAGGCCGGATCGCCCAAGATGAATACGCCTGAGAATTCCCCATCGTCCGTTGCCCCCTACGGTTTGCGGCCCGCTGAAGCGCAGAAGAAGATCACCGTCCAGACCTTCGCGGACATGCGAGCCCGGGGCGAGAAGATCGCCATGCTGACCGCCTACGACGCGACGTTTGCGGCGGTGGCGGATGCGGCCGGCGTCGACACGCTGCTGGTGGGTGATTCGCTGGGCATGGTGTGCCAGGGCGGCAATGGCACGGTCGGGGTGTCGCTTGAGGACATGGCCTATCACACTCGATGCGTGGCGGAAGGCGTCCGGCGTACCGGGGGACGCTCGCTGATCGTGGCGGATCTGCCCTTTGGCAGCTATCAGGTGTCCAAGGAGCAGGCGATCACCTCGGCCGTGGCGCTGATGAGCGCGGGCGCGCAGATGGTCAAGCTTGAGGGCGGAGGATGGGTCGCGGAAACGGCGCGGTTCCTGGTGGAACGCGGGGTCCCGGTTTGCGGCCATCTTGGGCTGACGCCCCAGACGGTGTCGTCGCTGGGCGGATTTCGCGTGCAGGGCCGTACGGATGAAGCCGCCGCGCGCTTGCGCGAAGATAGCGCGGCGCTTGAAGCCGCCGGCGCCACGATGCTGGTCCTGGAAATGGTGCCAGCGGCGCTTGCGGCCTCGATCACGGCGGATCTGACCGTTTGCGCCACGATCGGCATCGGCGCGGGCCGCGCCACCGCAGGTCAGGTGCTTGTCCTGCATGACATGCTGGGCATCAACCTGGGCCGGATGGCGAAATTCGTCCGCAACTTCATGGAAGGCGGTGACGGTGTCAAGGACGCGATGGAACGCTATGTGCGGGCGGTGAAGGACGGGTCGTTTCCGGACGACGCCAAGCACGCGTGGTGAGGGTTCCGCCGGGACAGTCAAGTGCCGCCATGTAGGCGGCATTCATGAATGCTCCCGATCCAGTTTGGCGTGGCGGTACAGCGCGTCCCGATCCAGGACCGTCAATCCGCCGTAGTGCGTTTGCAGGACGCCGGCCCGGGCCAGTGTCACCAACGCGGTATTGCAGCGCTGCCGGGAAACGCCGCACAGGCTGGCGATCTCTTCCTGCGATATCTTCAAGCGGCCATTGGTGCCGGAATGCGCTTCGGCGTCCAATTGCGCCGCGACGGCGCGCGCAACAGTGGTGTCGACATCCAGCAGCACATTGCCCGTGTAGGAGGCCATCAGCCAGTTGACACGCTGGGCCAGGTGCGTCATCAGCGCCTTGGTGAACTCGATATTGTTGTTCCACAGGCGTTCGCAAGTATCGCGCGGCAAGATCACGACCCGGCTTGGCCGTAGCGCCACCACTTCGTATTCGAAGCGTTCGCGTCGGATCATGGTGGCTTCGCCGAACCAACTGCCGGTGCTGAAGCCGGCCAGCGACAGGGATCGGCCGTCCGACCCCCGCGACGACCATTTCACCAGGCCTTCGACCACGCCATACCAGCCTGGCGACTTCGCGCCTTCGCGGAACAGGTATTCGCCCGTGCGCAGCGACACGATGCGCAGTTCGGCACGGACCATGCCGCGTTCCAGTGCTGGCAATCCGTTGTACCAGGGGACGACGTCCAGCATTTTGTCGACAGGGCATGGCGCCGGCCGTCGCTTGGCGCCTGGCGATTCGCTGCCGGTACCGGTGGGCGGTCCGCGCATAGTGCTCCCTATTCAGCAGTGATGGTTCCGCACAGGTAAACCCTAGGGCGCTTTGTCAACTTGATGACTGTCCGCCCGGCAGGTCCAGTCCCAGAATAGCCGAGGCCCCAAGAGCCAAAAACCATAAGAGGAGATGGGTATGTTGTCAATGCCACGCATGTTGTCCGGCACCGCGCTCGCTTGCGCGAGCGCCGCCTCATTGCTGAGCGCGAGCATCGCGCATGCGCAGATTTCCGACGATGTTATTCGAATCGGGTTCATCACCGACATGTCCGGCGTCTATTCGGGGCCGGACGGCCCCGGCGGGGCAGAGGCCATCAAGATGGCCATCGAGGAAATGGGCGGCGAGATCAACGGCAAGAAGATCGAACTGCTGACGGCGGACCACCAGAACAAGGCGGACATCGCGTCGGCCAAGGCGCGCGAGTGGTTCGACCAGCGGGGCCTGGACATGCTGATCGGCGGCACCAATTCCAGCACGGCGCTTGCCATGTCCAAGGTGGCGGCCGACAAGAAGAAGCCGATCATCGTGGTGGGCGCCGGCGCCCCGGCGCTGACCAACGAGCAATGCACGCCCTACACCCTGAACTACGCCTACGACACCGTCGCGCAAGCGCGCGGCACGGGCGCGGCGGTGGTGAAAGCGGGCGGCAAGACCTGGTACTTCCTGACGGCGGATTACGCTTTCGGCAACGCGTTGCAGGCTGATACGACGAAGGTGGTCGAGGCGGGCGGCGGCAAGGTGGTGGGATCGGTCAAGCATCCGCTGGCCTCCAGTGATTTCTCATCCTTCTTGCTGCAGGCGCAAAGCAGCAAGGCGGAGATCCTGGCCCTGGCCAATGCGGGCGCCGATGCGACCAACGCGATCAAGGCGGCCAATGAATTCGGCATCACCAAGACGATGCGGCTGGCCGGTTTGATCATGTTCATCAACGACATTCACGCCATGGGACTGGACGCAGCCCAAGGGCTGTACCTGACCGACAGCTGGTACTGGAACACGTCCGACGAGACGCGCGCCTGGAGCCAGAAGTTCTACGAGCGGCGCAAGGCCATGCCGTCGTCGCTGCAGGCGGCGGACTATTCGGCGGCGTTGCAGTACCTGCGTGCGGTCAAGGCCACCGGCACCGACGACGCGGACCGCGTGCTGGCGTACCTGCGCGAGAACAAGCTGAACGATCTGTACATCAAGGACGGCGTCGTTCGCCCGGATGGCCGCGTGGTGCACGACATGTACCTGTTGCAGGTCAAGACGCCCGCCGAGTCGAAGGCGCCCTGGGATTACTTCAACGTGACGCAGACCATCGACGGCAACGAGGCTTTCACGACCAAGGCGGAAAGCCGCTGCGCGCTGTGGAAGTAAGGAGAACCCCATGTCCAAACGCAAAGTCATCGTGACCATCGCCCCGACGGGGGGCATGGCGCTGAAAAGCCAGAATCCGCATCTGCCGACGCAACCCGCGGAGATCGCCGAAGACGTCTACCGCTGCTACAACGCCGGGGCCAGCGTGGTGGCCTTGCATGCGCGGCGGCCGGACGATCTGGCCACCTGCAACGCCGACATCTACCGCGACATGAACGAGCGCATCCGCGCGCGTTGCGACATCGTCCTGAACAACTCCACGGGTGGGGGCGTGCATGGCGACATGGTCAAGGAGACGTCGCCCGGTACGTGGGAGATCCTGTGGGAAGAGCGGCTCAAGGGCATGGACGCCGGCGCCGAGATGTGCACGCTGGACGCTACCACCTTGAACCTGGCCTTCGGTGACCGCGAATACCTGATGAACACGCCGCTGACCAAGGCGCGTGAGATGGCGGCCGCCATGCAGGCACGCGGCATCAAGCCGGAGTGGGAGGTGTTCAGCCCGACGCACATCCTGCAGGATGCGACGACGCTCATCAACGAGGGCCTGGACGAAGCCCCGCATTTCATCAACCTGGTGATGAACGTGCACCGCAATTTCCAGAACGCCATGCCGTTTTCGCCGCGGCATCTGCAGATGATGGTGGACCTGCTGCCCAAGAACAGTATTTTCTGCGTCAGCGGCATCGGACCCGCGCAGCTGGAAGCCAATATCAGCGCCTTGCTGCTGGGTGGGCATGCGCGCGTGGGCCTGGAAGACAATCTGTACTACCGGCACGGGGAATTGGCTACCAATGTCCAGTTGACCGAGCGCATCGTGCGCGTGATACGGGAAATGGACATGGAACCGGCCACGCCTGCCGAGGCGCGCGAAATGCTGGGCCTGCCTTTGCGTAGCGGCATCCGGCCGGCGTTCGCGCTGTGACCGGCCCCCAACCCTCCACCGACCAAGCAACATGATCGACTCATTGAAAGGCAAGCGCGTCCTCGTTACCGCAGGGGCGCACGGCATCGGCCTGGCCATTGCCCGCAAATTCCTGCAGTCGGGCGCCGACGTGCATATCTGCGATGTGAACGCGCAAGCGTGCGAGGCTGCGCGTGCCGCGCATCCGGCCTTGAGCGCCAGCGTCACGGACGTCTCTGACGAAGCCCAGGTGCTTGCCATGTTTGAAGACCTGTCCGGCCGATGGGGCAAGCTGGATGCGCTGATCAACAATGCGGGCGTGTCGGGCCCGACAAGCCGGCTGGAAGACACCGCGCTGGACGCGTGGCGGAATACGCTGGACGTGAATCTGACCGGAACCTTCCTTTGCTCTCGTAGCGCCGTGCCTTTGCTGCGGGCGGCGGGGGGCGGGTCCATCGTCAATATCTCGTCCGTGGCGGGCCGCCTGGGCTTTTCGTTGCGCACGCCTTACAGCGCCAGCAAATTCGGCCTGGCGGGCCTGACGCAGACCTGGGCCATGGAACTGGGCCCCGACGGCATCCGGGTGAACTCCGTGTTGCCCGGCGTGGTGGCTGGTGACCGCGTGGAACGCGTGATCGCGGCCCGTGCGACGGCGGGCGGGGTCAGCAACGATGACATGCGCAAGCAGCTGGTGGAGAAAGTCTCGCTGCGCCGCATGACGCAGCCGGAAGATGTAGCCAACCAAGTGGCGTTCCTGTGTTCGGACGAGGGCGCGATGATCAGCGGGCAAAGCATTTCCGTGTGCGGCAACGTGGAGCACCTGGGATAAGCCAGGGTCGGCCGCCGGATAGAATGGTCTGCTTCTATGGCAACCATTCCTCTGGCGAACAGACCGCATGACCCGGGCATTCGAACTTGAAACGCTGAAGATCCGCATGAACGATGCGGACCTTCAGCCGTTGGATCTGCATCAGCGCATTCAGCGGGCGCTGCGCGCCCTGATCCTGGACGGCGCGCTGGACCCGGGCGTGAAGTTGCCCGCGACGCGCGCCATGGCCACCTCGCTGGGGGTGGCGCGCGACACGGTCGAGAACGCCTACGTCCAATTGCACCGTGACGGCTACATCGTGCGGCGTGCGGGGTCGGGCAGCTACGTGTCCGACACCGTGGGCGCGGAGTTGCACGGGGCCGCAAGGCGCCGTATCAAGCTGGTCGACGACAAGCGCGAGGCGGCAGCGCCCGGCGCGGGCCTGAGCCGCCGGGGCAGGATGATATTCGACAGCGGTGGCGTGACGGATCAGCAGGCGGTCCGGGCCTTTGCCACGGGGCTGCCCGAGACCCGGACGTTTCCAACCGACATCTGGGAACGCTTGCAGCGCCAGGCGATGAAGGACCACCGCGGCCAGGTGTTGCTGCATGGCGACCCGCAAGGCGCCGCGCCGCTGCGCAAGGCGATCGCGTCCTATCTGAACCTGGAGCGGGGCGCCAACGTGTCGGCGGACCAGATCCTGGTGCTGAGCAGCACGCGGCAGGCCTTGTTCCTGTGCGCGCAATTGCTCGTGGATGCCGGCAAGCCGATCCTGTTGGAGAACCCGGGCTACTTCGGCGCGAAGAAGGCCTTCGAATCGGCCGAGGCCAGGATCGTGCCCATCGACGTGGACGAGCAAGGCATTCGCACGGACCTGCTGCGCGCGGACCGCAGCGGCGCCAACTGCGTCTACGTGACGCCCTCGCATCAATACCCCACGGGGGCGACGCTGTCACTGGCGCGCCGGCTGGAGCTGACACGCTGGGCGGCAGAGAACGGCAAGTGGATCATCGAAGACGATTACGACAGCGAGTTCCATTACGAAGGCTTGCCGACGGCCTGCGTGCAGGGTCTGGACAAGTATCAGCGCACGCTTTACATCGGCACCTTCAGCAAGACGCTCTATCCGGGCCTGCGGATGGGCTACATGGCGCTGCCCACCGAGCTGGTCAGCGCCTTTGCCTATGCACGCAGCATCCTGGACGGGCACACGCCGCAAATCTTGCAGCTGACCTTGGCTCGGTTCATGGAAGACGGGCACTACAACGCCCACATCCGCGCTATGCGCAAGCTGTACGCATCGCGTCGCGACGCCATGCTGCAAGCGCTGGACAAGCACATGGACGGCATTGCGGTGGCGTTGCGGCCGGAAGGCGGGTTGCAGATCCCTTGCCTGCTTGCCCGCGGCTGGTCCGAGGAAAAAACCATCCGGCAGGCGGCCGGCGCCGGCCTGTTGCTGCCGGGGCTAAGCCGCCTGTATGCCGGTGCAGACAAGCGGCAAGGCTGGATCCTGGGATATTCGTCGTTGACCGCGCACGAGATCGACACCGCCATGCGGCGCTTGTCTGCCGCGCTCAGGAAGCGGTAGGCGGCGAGGCTACGGTTTGGCCGGGTTGGCCGAATTTGGGATCAGCGCGCGGCTGCCGCCGTGCATCAGCAGGTGCGCCGTCAGGCCGGCGACAAGCCCCCAGAAGGCGCCGCCCACGCCCAGCAGCGTGACGTTGGCGGCCGTGGCCAGGAAGGTGATCAGCGCGGTTTCCCGGGTGCGGGCGTCGGCCATGGCGTTGGCCAGGCTGCCGCCGATGGCGCCCAACAGGGCCAGCCCGGCCAGCGTGGTGATGAAGGCTTTGGGCAATACCATGAACAACGTGGCCAGCGTCACGCCGAAGGTGCCCACCAGGATGTAGAACGCCCCGCAGGCCAGCCCCGCAACGTAGCGCTTGCGCGCATCCGGGTGCGCGTCCGGTCCCGTGCAGATGGCTGCGGTGATGGCCGCCACGTTGAACGCGTGCGCGCCGAAGGGTGCCATGACCAGCGAACCCAAGCCGGTCACCGTCAGGATGGGATTCGCGCTGGTTTTGAAGCCGTCGTTGCGAAGCACCAGCATTCCCGGCATGTATTGGCCCGTCAGGGTGATGATGAATAGAGGCAGTGCGACGCCCAGCAGTGCCTGCACTGAAAAGCGGGGCATTTCGAAGACGGGCGCGGCCAGGCGCAGATGGATGGCCGAGAAGTCGATCCGATGCTGTGCGATCAGCATCGCCACGCCGATTGCAAGGATGCCGACCACCGCAAAGCGTGAGGTATAGCGCTTGAGCAGCGCATACGAGATGACCAGCACGATGACCAGCAGCGGGTCGACGCTGGCGCCGCCGAATGCGTTGACGCCGAACTGCAGCAGGATGCCGGCCAGCAGGCCGGCCGCGATGCCGCCGGGGATCATGCGCACCAGTTTCTCAAACGCACCGGACCAGCCCAGCAGAATGAAGCCCAATGCCGAGATCACATAGGCGCCAATCACTTCGCCATAGGGCGTGAACGGCATCACGGTGGCCAGGAAGGCCACGCCCGGCGTCGACCAGGCCGTGATGATGGGTTCCTTGTAGCGAAAGCTGAGCAGGGCCCCGGTGACGCCGACGCCGATGGAAACGGCCCACACCCAGGACGCCGTCTGGGCGGGCGTCAGCCGGGCCAGTTCGGCCGCCTGGAATACCAGCACGAAGGTCCCGCCGTAGTTAACGAGGACCGAGATCAGGGCGGCGACGGTGGGCGAAAAGAAGTCGGCGGGTCGAAGGCGAGCCGGCGATGTCGTCATGAATCACTCCAGATTGCGAAAGGGGCCGCAGGGCGCGCAGCCGGAACAAGGCGCAAAGTGTAGGAGTGATGTGGACTGGTATCTCATGCCACATCGGAATGCTTCAACAGACCGCTTTTGGTGCTATGCCTGCACCTTCGCGGGCTCGTAGAAGCAATAGCCGCTGTTGCGCAGCGTCTTGACCGGCAGCGTCTGTCCGCTGACGTCTTCCACGCGACGCCGCAATCGGCGCATCTGCGTATCCAGGCGGCGCTGGTCGTAGTCCAGGTAGTCGAAGCCCAGTGCTTCGATGATCTGCCGGCGGCTGATGTTCTCGCCGGGTTGGCTCATCAGGCAGCGCAACACCAACAGGTCCTGCTGCGACAGCGGCACGGCCGGCGCGCCGGGAATGATCAACCGGCGAGGCCCCACTTCCAGGGTCCAGTTGGGCGCTGTCGGTTGGACTGCAGGCGGCGGGAGCCGCTGCAGCCCCAGGCGGCGCTCCAGGGCGGCCAGCACGGCGGCCAGTTCGTCCAGGTCGCAACCTTTGCCCAAGTAATGGTCGGCGCCTAGCCCCAGTCCGGAAATCCGGTCTGCGCTGGTCTGACGCGCGCTGAACACCACGATGCCCACTTGCTGGCCTTCCTGACGCAGGCGTTGGATCAGGTCCAGGCCGCAGCCGTCCGGCAAGCCGATGTCGATCACCGCCAGGCGATGGCGGTCGGCGTCAAAATGCCGGTCGAATTCTTGCAGGCTGGACACGCAGCTGGGCGCGTAGCCAAGCTCTTCCAGAAACTCGCCCAGCTCTTGGCGCAAGACGGGTTCGTCTTCCAGCAGGATGACCTCAGGCATGGGACACGCCCGCGTGGGAACCGCTGTAAGGGTGGTGTAATCTGCGTGGCTGCACGGGATTGCGACTCGATGAAACGGAAATATTACCCCACGGTGTGGGCGGGATTGATGCTGTTGGCGCTGACCTTGGTCGCCGCACTGGCGGGCGCCGGGCAGGCGCGCGCAGAGCCCCTGCATCTGAACGCGCAGGTGCGGCTGGCGGACGCCGCGGGCCATTTGGAACGCCTGGACGATCCGGCCGGTACGTTGACGGTAGACGAAGCGGCCGATGCATCGGGGTGGGCGGGCCTGCCGGCTGGCCTGAGCGCGGGTTTCACCCCGACCACCGTCTGGCTGCGTCTGCCGGTGCAGGTGGATGATCTGGCGCGCGGGGGCTGGATGCTGCGGCTGAGCAACGCGCTGCTGGACGATGTGCGCCTATATGTCCACCAGGATGGCGACTGGAGGCCGCTGGGGTACAGCGGCGAAGATGTGCGGCGGCGCGATTGGCCGGTGGACTATCGCACCCCGGTGATTCAGTTTGATCCTCCCGCGCCGGGGGCCTATGTGATCCTGGCGCGGCTGCAAAGCAAGAATGCCCTGGCGACGCGCCTGGAGGTCTGGCAGCGGTTGGCGTTCGATAACCAGTCGCGGCGCGAAGGGCTGCTGTTCGGCCTGTATTTCGGCTTTTATCTGCTGCTGATCTGCGTGCACGCCGTATTCTGGTGGGCGACGCGCGCACCCATGAGCGGCTTGTTCCTGGCCTACATCGGCAATTGTGTTTTCAATGAAGTGATGTCGCTGGGACTGGTGCAGCAGCTGACGGGCTTGCCGGTGGGCTGGAGCGACCGGATGCTGGGCGTGGGCATTGCGGTGAGCTTGCCGGTGGCGTTGCGGATTGCCTTTGCCCAGCTGAATCTGGGCGCGCTGTATCCGCGTGCGGTGCGCTGGCTGGAGCGGTTGTTCTGGGGTATTGCTGTGGTGTGCTCGGCCCTGGTCGTGTCGGGACACTACGGGTGGGGTATGCAACCGATCCAGTTGCTGGCCTTGGCGCTGATCGTGGGGTTTACGACGCTGGCCGCCTATCTGCTGAAAAAGGGCTGGCGTCCGGCGCGCTTTTTCGCCCTGGCTTTCGGGGTGTTCTATATCGGCGTGCTGATTGCCTTCTTGCGCAATCTGGGCGTGCTGCCAGTCAACGTGTTCACGGAATACGTCTCTACGCTGGGCACGATGCTGCACATGCTGCTGCTCAGCCTGATCATCGTGGGGCGCTACGAGCGCCAGCGCCGCGACATGGAGCGCCAGCAGGCCAATCTGGCGGCCGACATGGCGCGCCAGCACAGCCATCGGCTGGAGCAGGAGGTGGCGTTGCGCACGGCCGAAATGCAGGGCGAGATCCAGCGGCGGGTCGAACTTGAGGATGAACTGCGCGCATCGCTGGAACAGGAACGTCGCGTGTTCGCCGAGCAACGCGAATTCGTGGCGATGGTGTCCCATGAATTCCGTACGCCGCTTGCCATCATCACGACATCGGCGCAGCAACTGGGCCGCAATCTGGCCGCGCCCGTCGAGAAAAGCCTGGCGCGCTGCGGCAATATCCGCGATGCGGCCATGCGCCTGTTGGCGCTGGTCGACGAATACCTGACCCATGACCGTATGCGCGAACCTAGCGCCGAATTGCGCCTGACGCAATGCGACCTGCTGGCGCTGCTGGCGGATCTGGACCGCGAGTTTCCCGCAGGCCGCATCCAGTGCGTCTATGGCGCGGGCGAACACGTCTTGCTGTGCGACGCCGGCTTGCTGCGCATCGCGTTGCGCAACTTGCTGGCCAATGCCGACCGGCATTGCGCGCCGGGCAGGGCGGTTCGAGTGACGCTGCGCGAAGAGGGCGACTGCCTGCATATCGACGTGGCCAACTCCGGCGACCGCATTGCTTCCGCCGAGCAGGCGCGCCTGTTCCAGAAGTACTACCGGGGCCCGAACGCCTTGCGCCATCCAGGTGCCGGCTTAGGGCTATACCTGGTCAGGACAATCGCCGAGCGCTTGGGCGGTTCGGTGTTCCTGAAGAGCGCGGGTGGGGCTGAGCCGGTGTGTTTCTGCCTGAGCCTGCCGCGCCGGCTGAAGGGAGCGGGGGCAGGCTGATCGCGCCGGGGATGGCGCCGCCCGCGGTGTCGACACCCGACAATCTGTTGCAGAAAAGCATCTATATGTTTCTGGCCGGGCTAGCGCCTGGAGGGATAACTTCGCCCAATTGCACGCTACATCGCGCTTTTTTGAATCCCGTAAGCCGAATTCTCGAACATTTTCGACTTGCTTAGATTTGCTCAGATTTAAAAACGCAATCATCGGTATATTTCAGCAGCGAAATTTACAAATTGTGACGCTGTCCGATTCAGGAATATCCGATGAAAAAGCCTTCCCTTAACCACATCTTCCGCCTGGTCTGGAATGACGCCCTGGGCGTGTATGTGCCGGTTGCCGAACACGCTAGCGCGCGTCGCAAGCGCAGCAGTGGGTCTGCCGCGGCGTTGACCGCAGCGTTGTTGCTGTCCGGGCCGGCATTAGCCGCGGATCTGCCCACCGGGGGCAATGTCGTGGCGGGGGCGGGGTCGATCAGCCAGAACGGTTCGGCGATGACCATCAACCAGCAGACCGGCAAGATGGCCGTGGACTGGCAGAGCTTTTCCATCGGCAAGGGCAACAGCGTCACGTTCAACCAGCCGGGCC